>NZ_CALUHA010000008.1:0-79117 GCF_944320325.1 Alistipes megaguti | reverse complement strand
ATGAGTTCGATCGGAAAAATTACCGGGACAGTCTGCCGATTGACTCATAATGACGGAATTAAACGACTGTCCCTAATATATTCTGCACCATATTATTGCTTCATTATTTTTCATTGTACTATATGTATATCATCGAATTTTCATTTCGATTAGGAACACGACATAAAAAAACCCGATTCGCAATGAACCGGGTTCTGTAAAATCCAAGAAATCGAGTTCTTATATTCCTTACAAATTCTTTGAATTTAGATATTTTTGTTACCTGGTTGTTACCCGGACATAGGGCTCAAGAAGGTAATAATATGACAATCAATTAGTTGATTATAGAAGTGCGGATTTATACGTTTTTAGGACTTCCGGTCTCTTTTGCGGTCCACGGCGTCGACAATCACGGCCACGGCTCCGTCACCCGTCACGTTGGTCGCCGTGCCGAAACTGTCCATGGCGATATAGGTGGCAATCATCAGTCCGCACAGCGTCTCGTCGAATCCCAGCATCGACTCCAGCAGCCCCAGCGCCGCCATGATCGCCCCGCCCGGAACCCCCGGAGCCGCCACCATCGTCACCCCCAGCAGCACGATGAAGCCCGCAAAGGTCGCCGTCGGAAGCTCCGCTCCAGCCAGCATCGAAACGGCCAGCGCACAGGCCGTGATCTTCATCATCGACCCCGAGAGGTGGATCGTCGCGCAGAGCGGAATGACGAACGACGCCAGTTCGGGACGCACCCCGAGGCGCAGCGTCCGCTCCAGCGTCACGGGAATCGTCGCCGCCGAGGATTGCGTGCCGAGGGCCGTAACGTAGGCCGGCAGCATCGTACGCAGCATCCGGAGCGGATTCCGCCGCGACGCGAGTCCCGCCACCGAGAACTGGAACAGCAGCAGCGCAACCGTCAGCACGAAGATCACCACGATCAGTTTGACGAAGACCCCCAGTACGCCGGCGACCTGTCCCGACCGGGTGATCGAGAGGAAGATGCCGAAGATATAAAGAGGCAGCAACGGCAGAATGACCCGGGCAATAACCCGTTCGATGATGCGCTTGAAGTCGTCGAGCGCCCCCTTGAGCGTCACCGACCCGGTTGCGGCCATCCCCAGACCGAGGACGAAGGCCAGCACCAGAGCCGACATCACCCCCATGACGGGCGGTATGGCAAGGGTGAAGTAAGGGGTCAAGGCCTCACCCTCTTCGGGGAGGACCATCTCCGAACCGGCAAGCAGCGTCGGAAACACGGCCCGGCCGACAAAGTAGGTGCCGAACCCCGAGATCAGCGTGAAGCCGTAGGCCAGGGCGGCCGTCAGCGCCAGCAGGCGCCCGGCACTGCGCCCCAGGTCGGCGATGCCCGGCGCCACCAGCCCGAAGATGAGCAGCGGAATGACGAACTCCAGAAACTGTCCGAATACGGCATTGAAGGTCAGGGCCGCCCGAGCCACCCATCCGGGCAGGAAGAGGCCGCCAACAATACCCAGCACGATAGCCAGCACAACGCGCGGCAGCAGTCCGAATTTTCGCTTCATCGAAGAATGATTTTTGTAAAGGTATGAAAAAATTAGTTACTTTTGTCACATGACATCCCTTTACCACGACATCATCTACGGCCCGGTACACTCGCGGCGGCTGGGTCTCTCACTCGGGGTCAATCTGTTGCCCACCGAGTCGAAGCTCTGTTCGTTCGACTGCATCTACTGCGAATGCGGCTGGAATGCCGACCATCCCGGCGGGCGTCGTTTCAACGCCCGGGAGGAGGTGCGCACACACCTCGAGACCGCCCTGCGGCAGATGGCCGGAGCCGGGACTCCACCCGATGTGATCACCTTTGCCGGCAACGGCGAACCGACCCTGCATCCCGATTTCGAGGGGGTGATCGACGATACGATAGCGCTGCGTGACCGCTACTGCCCCGCGGCGAAGGTCTCCGTGCTGTCGAACGCCACGCAGATCCACCGCCCGGAGGTGCGGCGGGCGCTGCTGCGTGTGGACAACAACATCCTGAAGCTCGACTCGGCCTTCGATGCCACGGTGCGCCGCATCGACAACCCGCAAAACCCGCATTATACGGTTCGGGGCATTGTCGATGAAATGAAGCGCTTCGAGGGACGGATGATTCTCCAGACGATGTTCCTGCGCGGCGAGTGCAACGGTGCGCCGATCGACAACACCACGCAGGAGGAGGTCGAAGCATGGCTGCGCCTCGTCGAGGAGATCCGCCCCCGGCAGGTGATGGTCTATTCGCTCGACCGCGACACGCCGTGTCCCACCCTCGAAAAGGTTTCACACGAGGAGCTGCAGCAGATTGCCGCCCGCGTCGAAGCGCTGGGAATTCCCTGCTCCGTCGCCTGACCCAGGCCGGCGCCATCCGCCGACACGCGGTCTACGCTCCCCGCGCAATCCTCTCCCCGACAGCCGGGCGGAGGTTCAACACGCACAACCGGAATCGAAGACACCTCCCGGGCCCTCGCCAGGGCTCGGGAGTTTCACACCAAAAACACCCGCAACCATGCAACTATTACTCTCCTGCGCCAAGACGATGACGGACCGGAGCCCGATCTCCGTACCCCGCACCACCAAACCCCGATACGGAGCCGAGGCCGACACAGCCGCGGCCGCTCTGGCATCGCTGTCGGCCGATGATCTGGCCCGTCTGCTGCACATCAACCGCACGCTGGCGGCCGAAAACCGCCGCCGCTACGCCTCTTTCCACGACGCACCGTCGCTGCCGGCCCTGACGGCCTACACCGGCATCGTCTTCAAACGGATCGACCCGGCAAGCTTCACCCCCGCGGATTTCGAATACGCCCAGGAGCATCTGAACATCACCTCGTTCCTCTACGGGTTGCTCCGCCCGCTGGATCGGATCCGCCCCTACCGGCTCGAGGGCGACGCTGTCCTGCCGGGCGACGACGAGCAGACGCGCTTCGCCTTCTGGCAGTCGCGACTCACCGATGCATTCATCGACAAGATCCGCGCCGACGGCGGCGTGCTGCTCAATGCAGCCAGCGGCGAGATGAAACGGCTCTTCGACTGGCGGCGTCTCGCACGCGAGGTACGGGTCATCACCCCGGAGTTCCGCATCCGCGAGGGCGACCGCCTCCGGACCATTGTCGTCTATACGAAGATGTGCCGCGGTGAGATGACGCGCTTCGCGTTAAAGAACCGGATCGAGGACCCCGAACTGCTGAAGTCGTTTGAATGGGAGGGGTTCCGGTTCGATCCGGCGGAGAGTCGCGGCGACAACTGGTTTTTCACCCTGCAGCAATAAAAAAGTCCGGGCAAAAACCCGGACATTTTTTCGAGGAGGGGGGGGGCAGCGGCTCACTGTCCTGCTTCGGCGGCCTCTTTGGCCGGCCGCACGGCCAGCAGCGCCCGGAGAATTGACGCTTCGTCGTAGCCGCAAAGGGCCTGCAACTGGGCGGGAGTGCCGTGTTCGACCCACTGGTCGCCGATCCCCAGCCGCGTGACCTGCACGTCGTAACCGCGCGAAGTGAAGAAGACCGTCACGGCCTCGCCCACTCCGCCGCTCAGGCAGCCGTCCTCGACCGTGATGACCCGACGGAAGCGGCGGCCCACCTCATCGAGCAGCACTTCGTCCAGCGGTTTGACATAGCGCAGGTCGTAATGCGCCGCCTCAACCCCTTCGGCCGAAGCCCGTTCGGCGGCACGTGCCGCCGCATTGCCCGCCGTACCGATGGTCACCAGCGCCACGTCGCTTCCCTCGCGCAACCGGCGACCCCGTCCCACGGGCAGTTTCTCGAAGGCTGCACCGCGCCACGGAAGCCCCTCCCCGCACCCCCGCGGGTAACGGATCATGAAGGGATGACCGGCACACAGCGCCGTATACATCAGATTGCGCAGTTCGGGTTCGTTCATCGGAGCGGCAATCGTCAGCCCCGGGATGGCCCGGAAGGCCTCCATATCAAAGACTCCGTGGTGGGTTACACCGTCCTCGCCGACCAGTCCGCCGCGGTCGAGACACATCACCACCGGAAGATCCTGGATCGCCACGTCGTGGATCACATTGTCGTAGGCCCGCTGCATGAAGGTCGAGTAGATGTTGCAGAAGGGGATCATCCCCGCAGCGGCCAGTCCGGCCGAGAAGGTCACGGCGTGTCCTTCGGCAATGCCCACATCGAAGCAGCGGTCAGGCATCTCGCGCATCAGGATGTTCATCGAACAGCCCGTAGGCATGGCAGGGGTCACCCCCACAACCCGCGGATCCATCCGGGCCAGTTCAAGCAGCGTCTCGCCGAAGACATCCTGGTAGCGGGTCGCACCGCCCGACAACTTGATCCGTTCTCCCGTATCGGGGTTGAAGCGGCCCGGAGCGTGCCACACCGGTTGGTCGTGTTCGGCCGGCAGATAGCCCTTGCCCTTGACTGTCAGCACGTGCAGCAGTTTCGGGCCCTCGATGTCGCGCAGCGCCCGCAACGTGCGGACCAGCTCCTTGAGGTTGTGGCCGTCGACCGGCCCGAAATAGCGGAAATTGAGACTCTCGAAGAAGTTGCTCTTGTTCAGCACCCCCTGCTTGACGGCATTACCCGCCATCTGGCAGAGGCGCAGCAGCCGCGGCGTATGCGAAAGAATCCCCCACAGCCGCTGTTTGAAGCGGTTGTAGTGAACCGAGGTCGAGATCTTCAGCAGGTAGTTCTTCAGCGCGCCGGTGGCCTGATCGATGGCCATGTTGTTGTCGTTGAGAATCACCAGCAGGTTCGTCCGCTTCGAGGCCCCGGCATTGTTCAACCCCTCGAAGGCCAGGCCGCCGGTCATCGAACCGTCGCCGATGACGGCTACCACCTGGTGCTTTTCACCGCGCAGCTCGGCCGCCTTGGCCATGCCGAAAGCCGCCGAAATCGACACCGAAGCGTGACCGCCCCCGAAGGCGTCATACTCGCTCTCGGACATGCGCGGAAAACCGCTGATGCCGCCCAGCTGACGTTTGGTATGGAACGCCTCGCGACGCCCCGTGATGATCTTGTGGGCATAGGTCTGATGACCGACATCCCAGACGATCTTGTCCTGCGGCGCGTCGAAGACATAATGCAGTGCCGCAGCCAGCTCCACGGCCCCGAGACTCGAGGCCAGATGGCCCGGATTGACCGAACACTCCTCAATGATATAGTGACGCAGCTCGTCGCAATAGAGCCGCAGCTCTTCGGGCGAGAGTTTCTTCAAATCCCGGGGCGAGGAGACCCGGGTCAGCAGTTTATAATCTTCACGCGACATTGGGAAGACAAAGATACATAATAATGGGGAAATTTTCGAAAATTTTCCTATCTTCGCGTAACGGTAAAACCACACACGTCATGAAATACCAGCGCATACTCCTGAAATTGAGCGGCGAATCGCTCCAGGGAACGCAGAAATACGGACTCTCACCCGAGGTGCTGCAGTCCTACGCCGAACAGATCAAGGCCGCAGCCGCAACCGGCGTCCAGATCGGCATCGTCATCGGCGGCGGCAACATCTTCCGCGGCCTTACCGGCGCCAGGAAGGGATTCGACCGCGTCAAGGGCGACCAGATGGGCATGCTCGCCACGATCATCAACTCGCTGGCCCTGCAGTCCGCGCTCGAGGACAACGGCGTCCGCTGCAAGGTCCTCACCTCGATCCGCATGGAGCCCATCGGCGAATACTTCTCCAAGGCCCGCGCCATCGAGTATCTCGAAGCCGGTTACGTGGTGATCATCGGCGGCGGAACCTCCAACCCCTACTTCACCACCGACTCCGCCTCGGCTCTGCGCGGCATCGAGATCGAAGCCGACGTCCTGCTCAAGGGCACCCGTGTTGACGGCGTATATACGGCCGATCCCGAGAAGGACCCCACGGCCACGAAATTCCAGGAGATCTCCTTCGAAGAGGTCCTCGACCGCCGGCTCAAGGTCATGGACCTCACGGCCTTCACCCTCTGCCGCGAAAATGGTCTCGAAATCATCGTCTTCAACATGGACACGCCGGGCAACCTGGGCAAGGTCCTCGCCGGCGAACCGATCGGAACCCTCGTAAAACGCTGATACCATGGCCATTCGCAAACACCACCGCAAGAGCAGCCGCCAGTTGTGGATCATGCTGGCGCTGATCGCCGTCATCGCGGCCGTCATCGCGCTGCTGCCCAACGGGGCGGAGCCGGAGCCGCAACCCGCCGACGAACTCGAAGCCACGACCCTCGTCCATGCCGGCGAGGAGGCCCCGGACTTCTCTGTCGGCATGTTCGACGGCTCGACGGTCACCCTCTCCGAACTGCGCGGAAAGGTCGTCCTGCTCAACTTCTGGGCCACCTGGTGCCCGCCCTGCCGCGAGGAACTCACCCACGTGCAGAGCGATATCATCGACCGTTTCGCCGGCCGTGATTTCCTCTTCCTGCCCGTCTCGCGCGGCGAAAGCCGTCAGGCCGTGGCCGCCTTCCGCCAGAAAACCGGATACGACTTCCCCATGGGACTCGACTCCACCCGCTCGGTCTATGACCGCTACGCTTCGAACTACATCCCCCGCAACTTCCTGATCGATGCCGAAGGCAAGGTCGTGACGGCCACCATCGGTTTCGAACCGAAGGAGTTCGACGAGTTGATCCGTGCCATCGAGGCCACCCTTGCCCAGGCCGAGCAGAACCGAACCGAAGAATAATTCAAATCAATACCGCATATGGATACCAAAACGATTCTCAACGATGCTTCGGCCCGCATGCAGAAGGCCATCGACCACCTCGAGGAGGAACTCCTCAATGTCCGCGCCGGCAAGGCGTCGCCCAACGTCCTCAACGGCGTGATGGTCGACTATTTCGGTTCGCAGGTGCCCGTTTCGGGTGCCGCCAGCGTCACCGTTCCCGATGCCAAGACCATCCTCATCCAGCCCTGGGACAAGAAGATGCTCCGCATCATCGAGAAGGCCATCCTCGATTCGAACATCGGTCTGACCCCCTCGAACAACGGCGAAACGATTCGTCTGACCATTCCACCCCTGACCGAGGATCGACGCAAGGAGCTCGTCAAGCAGATCCGCAGCGAGGCCGAAACCGCCCGCATCAGCCTGCGCAATGCCCGCCGCGAGGCCGTCGAAGCCTTCAAGAAAGCCCAGAAGGAGGGTATGCCTGAAGACGAGTCGAAAGACGGCGAAAGCCAGTCGCAGAAACTCCTCGAGAAGTTCACCAAACAGCTCGACGAGGTACTGGCCCGCAAGGAGAAGGAGATCATGACCGTCTGATCCGGCCGATTCCCGATCCTGCAGAAATCCATGACTCCCGGTTCCTTTGTGAACCGGGTGTTTTTGTTTTGTCGGACGACGTCGGGCGCAAGACAGGCCGCCCGTCCCGACTCCCGCACCCCGGAGGACAATCCGTAATACGGACCTTTGTCCGGCAGCCCGAATGCAGGCGGAACGGAAGCGGGCAGGACGGAAGCCTGTTCGACCGCCATTGCGGCTTCCCGCCGGGAATCCCGCAAACCCGGCAAACAGCCGCAAAAAAAACGGGGCGGATGGAGAACCATCCGCCCCGTCGGGGTTATCTCATGCGGCAGACACCGCACGGAGAGTCATTACAACTTCGGGCCGGCAGCCACGAGGTTCTTGCCCTCCTCGTTGCCCGTGAACTTCTGGAAGTTCTTGATGAAGCGGCCGGCGAGGTCCTTGGCCTTCTCGTCCCACTGCGATGCATCGGCATACGTGTCGCGCGGATCGAGGATGTGCGAGTCAACACCCGGCAGCTCGGTGGGCACCTTGAAGTCGAAGACAGGGATCATCTTCGTAGGAGCCTTGTCGATCGAGCCGTCGAGGATGGCGTCGATGATGCCACGCGTATCCTTGATCGAGATACGCTTGCCGGTGCCGTTCCAACCCGTGTTCACGAGGTAGGCCTTGGCGCCCGACTTCTCCATCTTCTTGACCAGCTCCTGGCCGTACTTCGTCGGGTGCAGCGACAGGAAGGCGGCACCGAAGCAAGCCGAGAAAGTCGGCGTCGGCTCGGTGATACCACGCTCCGTACCGGCCAGCTTGGCGGTGAAGCCCGACAGGAAGTAGTACTTCGTCTGCTCCGGAGTCAGGATCGATACCGGGGGCAGCACGCCGAATGCATCGGCCGAGAGGAAGATCACCTTCTTGGCGGCCGGAGCCTTCGATACCGGCTTAACGATATTCTCGATGTGGAAGATCGGGTACGATACACGGGTGTTCTCCGTTACCGACTTGTCGGCGTAATCGATCTTGCCCTTCTTGTCCACGGTTACGTTCTCCAGCAGGGCGTTGCGGCGGATGGCGTTCCAGATGTCGGGCTCGTTCTCCTTCGAGAGGTTGATCACCTTGGCGTAGCAGCCGCCCTCGAAGTTAAAGACGCCGTCGTCGTCCCATCCGTGCTCGTCGTCACCGATCAGCTGACGCTTCGGATCGGTCGACAGCGTGGTCTTGCCCGTTCCCGACAGACCGAAGAAGATGGCCGTTTCGCCCTTCTCGTTCGTGTTGGCCGAGCAGTGCATCGAAGCCATGCCCTTCAGCGGCAGCAGGTAGTTCATGTAGGAGAACATACCCTTCTTCATCTCACCGCCGTACCAGGTGTTGATGATCACCTGCATCTTCTCCGTGAGGTTGAAGACTACGGCCGTCTCCGAGTTCAGACCCAGCTCCTTGTAGTTCTTTACCTTGGCTTTCGAAGCGTTCAGTACCACGAAATCGGGCTCGCCGTACTTCTCCAGCTCCTCATCCGTCGGACGGATGAACATGTTCTTCACGAAGTGAGCCTGCCAGGCAACCTCCATGATGAAACGGATCTTCAGACGCGAGTTCTCGTTGGCGCCGCAGAACGTATCAACCACGTAGAGCTTCTTGCCCGAGAGCTCCTCGGCTGCGATCTTCTTCAGCTCTTTCCAAGCCTTCTTCGTCACGGGCTTGTTATCGTTCTTGTACTCGTCGGAGGTCCACCAGATCGTATCCTTCGTGGTTTCGTCCATCACGAAGAACTTGTCCTTGGGCGAACGGCCCGTATAGACACCCGTCATTACGTTAACGGCTCCCGTCTCGGTCAACTGACCCTTCTCATACCCACGCAGGCCTTTCTTGGTCTCCTCACGGAACAGTTCGTCGTAGGAGGGATTGTACACGATCTCGGTTACGCCCGTGATCCCGTACTTTTTCAGATCCATTTTGTCCATAACTTGTTTATTTTGATTAAACACCAAATCCTTAACCCAACGTCCGGGCAGCGTTGAAAATTGCCTTTTCGGACGGCACAAAGGTAAAAACTTTTTCCAGAATTGTGAAAAAAATAACAGCATAAATTACGAAAATTTTTTACGATCCCCGCCCGACGGCGGCGACGGGCGGTTCGCAGGTCCCCGGGAGTCGGAAGTCCTGACTCCGCAGGAGCGCTTCTGGACGGGGTTTACAGTGCACGGCCGAGCCCGGCAGAAGTACCGGCGAATGGCAGGACACCGTCCAGAAAGAGCGCGGCATGGACGGACGAGGCAAGCCCTGTTGTGATCCCGAAAAGCCACCGTCCAGATAAAGGGAGGAACAAAACAGCCGAAGTGGTCAGGACAACCGGGAGAATCCGAAACGACAAGGAGGATTCGGACAGCCGAAGCACCGGGAGAGGGGCAGCAGGGGGGGGGCAGGGCCGGCAAACGGCCGAGACAGGCGGAATGGTCCGGCGGCCGAAGCACCGGGAAAGGGACAGCAGGGGACGAGAGGAACGGAAAGTACAGGACGGACAGGACAGGGAAAGCAGGCAGGACGGGAAAGGGCACCAACAGCCGAAACCGGCGAAATGATACCGACTGCCCGGCTGCCGGAACGGTCGGGACAACAGGAACAGCACAAGCAACCGGAACGCCCGAACCGTCGGGCAGCCGCACCTTTTTCGAAAGATTTCCTTTCCGATTTCAAAACGGAGGTTTTATCCGAAAAATAATTTCATTTCGAAAAACGTTTCCCATGCCGAGAATTTTCGTATCTTTGGTTTGTTATGGCCGGACTCTACCTTCATATCCCCTTCTGCAAGCGCGTATGCGCCTACTGCGACTTCTTCAAGGAGGTCGGAACCCGCCGCATGGGCCCGCTCATCGAAGCCATGCACCGCGAAATGGAGTCCCGTCGCGACTATCTCGGCCAGGAAGCCGTCCGAACCCGCTATTTCGGCGGCGGAACCCCCTCGCTCTGCCCGTCCGACGTGCTGAAAGGACTCCTGGACCACGCCGCAGAGCTCTTCGACTGCTCGCAGGTCGAGGAGACCACCCTCGAAGCCAACCCCGATGACCTGACTCCCGAATACCTCGAAGCTCTGCGACGGGCCGGCATCGACCGTCTGTCGATCGGCATCCAGTCGTTCGACGACGCCTGCCTGCGGTTGATGAACCGCCGTCACACCGCCGCTCAAGCCGAAGAGGCTGTCCGGAATGCCCGCAAGGCCGGTTTCGAAAATATCACCGTCGATCTGATTTTCGGCGTGCCGGGTTTCGGCGGCGATTCGCTCCGCCGTTCGATCGACCGCACGCTGGAGCTCGGCGTCGAACACATCTCGGCCTATCACCTCACGATCGAACCCGGTACGGCCTTCGGCCGCCGGATGGAGCGCGGCGAGTTCGCCCCGGTGGACGAAACGGTCAGCGAAACGGAGTATGCGCTGGTTCACGAGCGACTCACCAGTGCCGGCTATGAGCACTACGAGGTTTCGAATTTCGCCCGTCCCGGGTTTCGAGCCCGCCACAACTCGGCCTACTGGCACGGCGTCAAATACCTCGGAATCGGTCCGGCGGCCCACTCCTTCGACGGCCGCGAACGCCATTGGAACGCCTCGTCCGTCGACCGCTACCTCGCCGGCGAAGCCCCCGAAGCGGAGATCCTCACCGACCGCGACCGTTTCAACGAGTATGTGATGACCCGGATGCGCACGGCCGAGGGGATCGACCTCGGACAGGCCGAAGTCCTTTTCGGCCCCGATCGCACCGCCCGCATGCGCCATGAGGCCGAAGGCTGGATCCGGGCCGGAATCCTCCGCATCGAGGGGACGCAAATGGCCATTCCGGCCGAACGCATGCTCGTTTCGGATGCCGTCATCGAAGAGCTCTTCGAAACGTAAGCCAGCTTCGCAACCAAATGAAACAGAAATGTTAAGTTATTATTAAATATTTTTAGTAATTGATTTTTCAATTGTTTTATCTAAATATAAGTATTACCTTTGCGGCCGGATCCAAATCCGTTCGTCACGAATCAAACAAGCACAAATATGAGCAACGCTAAACACACTCCCGACTTCCTGTTCGAGGTAAGTTGGGAGGTATGCAACAAGGTGGGCGGAATCCACACCGTAATCTCGACCAAAGCACAGACCGTCACCCGAAAATTCGGCGACCGCTACCTCCTGCTCGGCCCCGATCTCTCGCACGAAGGCGTAAACCCCGAATTCGAGGAGGATCAGAACCTGCTCAAGGCCTGGCGCCAGGGCCTCTACAACGAGGGGATCCGCGTCCGCGCCGGACACTGGAAAATCAAGGGCGAACCCACGGTCCTGCTCGTCGACTTCTCGTCGCTGATCCCCCGCAAGGACGAAATCCTCAAGAGCCTCTGGGAATCCTACCACGTCGACTCGATCTCCGGTCAGTGGGACTACATCGAACCCGTCCTCTTCGGCTGGGCCGCCGGTGTGGTGATCGCCTCCTACGTCAAGAGCTTCGGCGCTCCGACCGACCGCATCGCCGCCCACTTCCACGAGTGGCAGACCGCCGCCGGAGGACTCTACCTGCGCAACCATTCGCCCTACGTGGCCACGGTATTCACCACCCACGCCACCGTCATGGGCCGCTGCATCGCCGGAAACCGACTGCCGCTCTACAACTCGCTCACGAAACTCAACGCCGACGAGCTGGCCCGCCGCTTCAACGTCGTGGCCAAACACTCGATCGAAAAGATGGCCGCCACGTATCACGACGCCTTCCTCACCGTGAGCGACATCACGGCCAACGAATGCAAATACCTGCTCGGCCGCGAACCAGACGGCGTAACCCCCAACGGCTTCGAAAACGACTTCGTCTGGTCGGGCGACGAGTACTACGCCAAACGCGACGAGGCCCGCAAGGCCATGATCAACGTAGCCGAAGCCTGCCTGGGCGAAAAATTCGCCGAAGATCCGCTGATCGTCGGAACCAGCGGCCGCTACGAATTCCGCAACAAGGGCATCGACGTCTTCATCGAGTCGCTGAAGATCCTCGCCGAGTCGGACAAGCTCCAGCGCGAAATCCTCGCCTACATCACCGTGCCGGCCGGAAACCGCGGCCCGCGCGTCGACCTGCAGGCCCACCTGGCCGATCCGTCGAAACCCATCGACGCCTCGCAGTACAAATACTCGACCCACTATCTGGAGGACCCGACCTGGGACCCGATCGTCAACGCCCTGAAGGACAGCCCGCTGACCAAACCCGGTTCGAAGGTCAGGGTGATCTTCGTCCCCACGTACCTCAACCACAACGACGGCATCTTCAACAAGGACTACTACGAACTGCTCGTCGGCATGGACCTGACGGTCTTCCCCTCCTACTACGAACCGTGGGGCTACACCCCGCTGGAGTCGGTGGCCTTCTCCGTGCCCACGATCACCACGACACTCGCCGGGTTCGGCATGTGGGTCGACAAGCAGCGTGAACATGCCGGCGTGGAGGTCATCCGCCGCGACGACTACAACGACAAGGAGGTCGAGCAGAACATCGCCGACGCCCTGCTGCGCTTCTCGCAGCTCGACGAAAAACACGTCAACGAGATCCGCACCTCGGCCTACGAAATCTCCACGACGGCCCTCTGGGAGCACCTCTACGCCGCCTACGAACAGGCCTATTCCGAGGCGGTCGAGAGCTCGATCGTCCGCACCAACCGCGCCATGCTCGATGACGGCGGAGCCAAGACCGAACAGATCAACTTCGTGCGGCAGCAACTCTTCGTCGAGAAGCCCAACTGGAGCCGCATGATGGTCGACAAGACCCTGCCCAAGCGGCTGCATGCCCTCGAGGAGCTCTCGCGCAACCTCTGGTGGTGCTGGAACCCCGGCGCCCGCGACCTGTTCGAGAGCATCGATCCGACGCTCTGGGCCGAATGCGAGCGGAACCCCATCGCCCTTCTCGACAAGCTCAGCGTCGAGCGCATACGCGAACTCGAAAAGGATTCGAACTTCCTCGCCTTGCTCGATGCCGTGCACACCCAGTTCCGCGACTACATGAACGAGAAGCCCGACCCGAAGGCCACCTCGATCTCCTATTTCTCGATGGAGTACGGCCTGCACTCCTCGCTGAAGATCTATTCGGGAGGTCTGGGCATCCTGGCCGGAGACTATCTCAAGGAGGCTTCGGACCGCAACGTCCCGATGGCCGCCGTCGGACTGCTCTACCGCTACGGATACTTCACGCAGCGCCTCTCGGCCCAGGGTGCCCAGGAGGCCACCTATGAGGCCCAGAACTTCTACAAGTTGCCGATCTCGCCCGTGCGCGACGAGGCCGGAAACTGGATGACCATCTCGATCGCCTTCCCGGGACGTACGCTCCTGGCCCGCATCTGGAAATGCCAGGTCGGACGTACGGACCTCTACCTGCTCGACGCCGACATCGAGGACAACCTCGAGGAGGATCGTCAGGTGACCCACTACCTCTACGGAGGCGACTGGGAGAACCGCCTCAAACAGGAGATCCTGCTCGGTATCGGCGGTATCCGCGCCCTGCGCAAACTGGGCATCAAGCACGACGTCTACCACTGCAACGAGGGTCACGCCGCATTCATCGGCATCGAGCGCATCCGCGATCTGGTCAACCACCGCAAACTCTCCTTCTCGGAGGCGCTGGAGGTCGTCCGCTCGTCGTCGCTCTTCACGACCCACACCCCCGTGCCGGCCGGACACGACGCATTCCCCGAGTCGATGATCCGCCAGTACATGTCGCACTATCCCGACGTGCTGGGCATCACCTGGGAGCAGTACATCAACCTCGGAAAGACCAACCCCAACGATCCGAACGAGAAGTTCTCGATGTCGGTGCTGGCCTGCAACCTCTCGCAGGAGGTCAACGGCGTATCGTGGCTCCACGGCGAGGTCTCGAAGGAGATTTTCGGCAACATGTGGCCCGGATACTTCAAGAACGAACTCCACATCGGATACGTCACCAACGGCGTGCACTTCCCGACCTGGATCGCCACGTCGCTGCGCCGCCTCTACGCCCGCTACTTCGCCGACGGATTCGAAGGTCATACCTATGACATCCCCGCCTGGCAGAAGGTGCACAACATCCCCGACGCCGAACTCTGGGAGGAGCGCATGAAGCTCAAGGACAAGCTCATCAAGCATATCCGCAAGCGTTACAGCGATCCCAAGCAGGTGCGTCTCGAATCGCCGCGCCAGATGCTGCAGGTCATCGAGGGGATCCGTCCCGACGTGCTGACCATCGGTTTCGCCCGCCGCTTCGCCACCTACAAGCGCGCCTACCTGCTCTTCACGAACCTCGACCGCCTCTCGGCCATCGTCAACAACAAGGAGCGCCCCGTACAGTTCATCTTCGCCGGCAAGGCGCACCCCAATGACAAGCCGGGTCAGGATCTGATCAAACGCATCGTCGAGGTGGCCGCCATGCCGCAGTTCGTGGGCAAGATCCTCTTCCTGCAGAACTATGACATGGAGCTGGCCCGCCGCATGGTTCAGGGCGTGGACGTATGGCTCAATACGCCGACCCGTCCGCTCGAGGCCTCGGGTACGTCGGGCGAAAAGTGCGTCATGAACGGCGTCATGCAGTTCTCGGTACTCGACGGATGGTGGGTCGAAGGCTACAAGGAGGGCGCCGGTTGGGCCCTGCCGATGGAGCGCACCTTCACCGACCAGCACTTCCAGGACGAACTCGACGCCGAGATGATCTACAACACCATCGAGGAGCAGATCGCCCCGAAATACTACAGCCGCGGCACGGACAACATCCCCCACGATTGGGTAGCCTCGATCAAGAAGTGCGTCGCCGACATCGCCTCGAACTTCACCACCAACCGCATGCTGATCGACTACGAGGAGCGGTTCTACAACAAACTTGCCGCCCGCAAGCACCTGATGAGCGCCGATTCCTACCGCATGGCCCGCGAAATCGCCGCCTGGAAACGCAAGGTATCGGCCGCCTGGGACAAGGTGCATGCCGTCGACGTACAGCGCGTGAAGATCGACAAGGAGGCCGTCTATGTCGGTGAAAAGTACCACTTCTCGGTGACGGTCGACATCGCCAACCTCCGCCCCGAAGACATTGGCGTCGAGATGGTCCTCGCCCGTCAGATCGTCGGCGGTCAGTCGGTCAACGTCACCCGCACGATCCAGCTCGAACGCACCAAAATCGAAGGCAGTCAGGTCAGCTATGCCCTGGACTACACCCCCGACGAGGCCGGCACGTTCGACGTGGCGCTGCGTATCTACCCCTCGAACCCCAATCTCCCCCACCGTATGGACTTTGCCCTCGTGAAGTGGGCCTGATAACAAAACGGGGCGGATTATTGGTGCGAAAAGTGTCGTTTTTCAGCAACAGAGTTGCTGATTTTCGAATTTTTCAATAACTTTAATGGACGAGAAAAAGCATTTTTTTAGCATATGTCAGCATTAACCTTCGACAAAAGCGAACTCGGAAACCTGGAGTACTCCCTCCAGCGCGAAATGCTCGCTACCGACCGAATCGGCGGATACATGAGCACGACGATCGTCTGCTGCAACACGCGCCGCTATCACGGACTGATGGTCGCCCCCATCGACACCAGCGACCGCACCTATGTGCTGCTGTCGGCACTCGACGAAACCATCATCCAGCACGACCAGTCCTTCAACCTGGCCCTCCACCGCTACAAGGGGACCTATGAGCCCCGCGGCCACAAGTACATCACCGATTTCGAGTACACGCCTACCCCCACGATCACCTATCGCGTCGGCGGCGTGATCCTCAAAAAGGAGATGCTCTGGATCCACAAGCGCACGCAACTCATGATCCGCTACACGCTCGTGGATGCCCACTCCGAAACCCGGCTCCGCCTCCGCCCGTTCCTCGCTTTCCGCGACAAGCACGAGCTGACCCATGCCAACATGGAGGCCGACGGACACTCCTATCCCGCTGTCAACGGCGTCAAGTGCCGCCTCTACGGCTCGTTCCCCTGGCTCTACCTCCAGACCAACAAGCCCGACACGGAATTCGTCCCGGCTCCCGACTGGTACTACAACTTCGAATACCTGCAGGATATCGCCCGCGGCTATGAGGGCCACGAGGATCTGATGACCACCGGATACTTCGAAACCGAACTCAAGAAGGGCGAAAGCATCATCTTCTCCGCCTCGCTCGACGAAATGGGCTCGACGAAGACCATCGACGAACTCTTCGCCGGCTCGATCGCCCGCCGTACCCACAAGATCGACTTCATCAGCTGCCTCGAACACTCGGCCCGTCAGTTCCTGATCCGCCGCCCGGGCAACCGCACCGAAGTCATCGCCGGGTATCCCTGGCACGGCGTCACGGGCCGCGAAACCTTCATCTCGCTGCCCGGCATCACGCTGCGGCAGAACCACAAGGAGGATTGCATGGATGCCCTCGACACACAGACCCGCAACCTCTGTCACGGCATGTTCTGCGGAGGCTTCTCGGCCGCCCAGGGCGCCGACACCCCGCTGTGGTTCTTCTGGACGCTGCAGCAGCTCGAACCCCAGATCGGCGCCAAGGCCCTCTGGGAGCGTTACGGCGAGACCATGAAGCAGATCCTCGAGGCCTACCGCGAAGGGGTGGCCGGCCGTGTCATCCTCAACGAGAACGGGCTCGTCTGGGCTTCGTGCGAAAGTCAGCCGATGACCTGGATGGACGCCATGATCGACGGGAAACCCGTCACCCCGCGAAACGGCTATCAGGTCGAGGTCAACGCCCTGTGGTACAACGCCCTCTGCTATACCCTGAAGCTGGCTGCCGAAAACGGCGACAAGAAGTTCGTCAAGGCCTGGGAGAAGCTCCCCGAAAAGACAAAGGCCGCATTCAACGAACTCTTTACGCTGCCCGAGGGCTATCTGGCCGACTACATCGGATTCGAAGGCCCGGCCCGGGAGATCCGCCCCAACATGATCATCGCCTGCGGCCTGCCCTTCAAGATGATCGACGAGCAGACGCAGCTGGCCGTCATCCAGACCGTACGCCAGCACCTGCTCACCCCGAAGGGTCTGCGGACGCTCTCGCCCCGAAACCCCCTCTACAAGGGTTCGCAGGAGGGTTCGCCCCGCGAGCGCCAGTTCTCGGCCAAGAACGGTTCGGTATGGACCTGGCTGCTGGAGTTCTACGTACAGGCCTGCTTCGACATCAACGGCGACTCGTTCCTGCCCGAGGCCGAGGAGATTCTCGAAAACTTCAACGAGGACATCCAGACCTACGGAATCGGCTCGATCGGCGAACTGTTCGATGCCGATCCTCCCTACTCGCCGCGCGGCGCCATTTCGCAGGCGTGGAGCGTGGGGGCCGTCCTGGACATCTACGCCATGATCCAGGAGCGCAAGGCCCGGATGGCCGCCGAGCCCAAAAAGAAGAGTACACGCAAAACGACCGCCAAAACGGCAGCCAAGGCCGCAGCCAAAACCACGGCAAAGGAGGCCGTAAAGAAAACTGAAGAGGTAAAAGAGGCAAAAACAGCTGAGGCCAAACCGGCCAAAAAGACGACCCGAAAGGCCGCAACCAAGAAGACGGCCGCAAAATAGCAGCCGCAGCCCGACGGTCCGGAAGAGTTGAGACCCGAAAAGTCTTCCCGCGCTCATGTATCGCGGCACGGGTCTTCCGGACACCAGCCTGGGCCCTCGCGGGATCGTATGCGATCACCGCAGGAGCAATGCTGAGAGTGAAAAGGTGTCCTCGAACCGGCGACGGCCATCACCCTCTCCTCGGACCAGAAGGGCGGAGAGACGGGATCCGCCGACGCAAAGAGAATGCCAAGTGCCAGAGAACCAGAGGAAAAGCCGGACAAAAGCGTATACGCAACGATACACAGATAAAACAAGGAATATATGAAAGTATTAATGTTCGGATGGGAGTTCCCGCCCCATATTGCGGGCGGTTTGGGAACGGCCTGCTACGGAATGACCCGCGGTCTGGCTCGCAACGGTGTGGATGTGACCTTCGTGGTCCCGCACGCCTACGGCGACGAGGATCAGCGCTTCACCCACGTCCTGAATGCCAGTGAAGTCGAAGCCCTCTACGGTTCGACCGGCAGCGGTGCCGACGACATCCTCGAAAAGATGTCGTTCATCCACATCGACTCCAACATGGTCCCCTACATCTCCCCCGAAGAGTATCAGTCCTACCACGAACAGTATGTCAAGTCGGGTCAGCGGACCTGGTCGACAACCGACGCCTGGAAACAGCGTTACACCTTCTCGGGCAAGTACGGCGCCAATCTGATGGAAGAGGTGGCCCGCTACGCCGTCGTTGCGGCCCAGGTGGCCCACGATCTGGAGGGGCAGTTCGACGTCATCCACGCCCACGACTGGCTGACCTACTACGCCGGAATCGCCGCCAAGCGTATCTCCGGAAAACCGCTGGTCGTCCACATGCACGCCACGGAATTCGACCGCAGCGGCGAGAACATCAACACGCAGGTCTATGCCATCGAGCGCGCCGGCATGGAGGCCGCCGACCGCGTCATCGCCGTCTCGAACCTCACCCGCAACATCGTCATCAACCGCTACGGAATCCCGGCCGACAAGGTCGTGACGGTGCACAACGCCGTGCGTTTCGCCGAACACGAAACGGCGGTACCCGAACGCGGCGTGACGGACAAGATCGTCACCTTCCTCGGCCGAATCACCTATCAGAAGGGCCCCGACTACTTCGTCGAGGCGGCCGCCAAGGTCCTCAAACGCGTGCCCAACGTCCGCTTCGTGATGGCCGGATCGGGCGACATGATGAACCACATCGTCCGCCGCGTCGCACGCCTCGGAATCGCCGACCGTTTCCACTTCACCGGATTCCTCCGCGGCGAAGACGTCCACAAGATGTTCCAGTTGTCGGACGTCTACGTCATGCCTTCGGTCTCGGAGCCGTTCGGCATCTCGCCCCTCGAGGCCATGCGTTCGAACGTCCCGGTGATCATCTCCAAGCAGAGCGGTGTGGCCGAAGTGCTCGATTATGCCGTCAAGGTCGACTACTGGGATGTCGACGCCCTGGCCGATGCCATCTACGGTCTGATCGAATACCCGGCGCTGGCCAAAATGTTCGCGTCGAAAGGACTCGAAGAGGTGACGAACCTCAAGTGGAACGATGCCGCGGCCAAAATCAAGAAGGTCTACGAAGACGTCATCGAAGAGAACAAAAATCAATCAAAATAGACATTCACCAACATGAAAACCGTTTGCCTCTACTTTCAGGTACATCAGCCCTGGCGTCTGAAAAAGTACCGCTTCTTCAACATGGGCAAGGACCATAACTACCTGGATGACCTGCAGAACCGTGCCATCATGCAGAAGGTCGCCCGGCAGTGCTATCTGCCGATGAACGCCCTGTTGCTGAAGCTCATCAAGGAGAACAAGAGCAAGTTCCGCTGCTCGTTCTCGATCACCGGCAGCGCCATCGAGCAGATGAAGGCCTTCGCCCCCGAAGTCCTCGAATCGTTCAAGGAGCTCGCCGCTACGGGATGCGTGGAGTTCCTGGCCGAAACCTACTCCCACTCGCTCGCCTCGCTCGCCTCAAAGGAGGATTTCGAAGAGCAGGTCAAACTCCACGTCAACCTCATCAAGAAGGAGTTCGGTGTCAAGCCCACCGCCTTCCGCAACACGGAGCTGATCTACTCGGACGAGATCGGCGCCATGGTCGCCGGCATGGGATTCCGCACGATGCTGGCCGAAGGCGCCAAGCACGTCCTGGGTTGGAAATCCCCCAACTACGTCTATGCCAACGCCATCGACCAGAAACTGCGCCTGCTGCTGCGCAACTACAAGCTCTCGGACGACATCGCCTTCCGCTTCTCGAACCGCAGCTGGGACCAGTGGCCGCTGACGGCCGACAAGTATGTCGGATGGCTCGCCTCGGAGGATACCCCCGGCGAGGTGATCAACCTCTTCATGGATTACGAAACCTTCGGTGAGCACCAGACGGCCGATACCGGCATCTTCGAGTTCATGCGTGCCCTGCCGAAGGCCATCCTGGCCAAGAAGAACGGACTCGAATTCGCGACCGTCACCGAAGCGGCCAAGAAATATCAACCCGTAGCCGTACTCCACTGCCCGCACGTGATGTCGTGGGCCGACGAGGAGCGTGACGTGACCGCATGGCTGGGCAACGAACTTCAGAACGAGGCCTTCTCGAAACTCTATGCCCAGAAAGAGAAGGTCAAGGCGCTGAAGAGTCCCGATTTCGACTACGTATGGAGTTTCATGCAGACCTCCGACCACTTCTATTATATGGCCACGAAGTGGCTCTCGGACGGCGACGTGCACTCCTACTTCAACCCCTATGACTCGGCTTACGATGCCTTCATCAACTACATGAACGTCCTCTCGGACTTTATCATCGAGTTGGATAAGGCGCTGGCCGTCAAAAATGCCAAAAAAGCATAAGAGGAAGGGGTGTTTCACGCCGAACGAAAAAGGAGCTCGCAACTGACAGCGAGCTCATTTTTTTGAAGGAAGGGCGGGGAGGAGCGCCACAAGTCGATGCTGGCGTCAGAAGGCTGAAGACAGCTGACACCCCATCGGGTACAATCGGAAAGGAGAGCCGGAGAAAGGAGGAGCCGGAGAAAGATCCGGGAAAACGAGCTTCGGGAAGAGACCGTACACAAGAAAAAGCAGCCCCGGTCGGAAGCAAGAACGGGTGCGGAAAAGAGGCAAAGGGACGAGTTCGGGGAACAAGGTGGAGCAGGAAAAGGCCGTTCGGAACAGAGCGAACACGGGAAAAGACAAAGAGACCCCAAGGAGAAGGAAAGGACAGAAAAGACGAGTTCAGTCAACTGCAAGGTTGAAAAAGAACAACACCGGGGAGACCACACCGGCGAACAGTCTGACCAGTTGGGATCTGGCCAAATCGCCGCCCAAGATTGCACACCCCTCAATGACGGGCACGCTCCTCGAAAATCGAGGCTTTGTTGGCCTGAGCCCACTCCACCAGTCCGAAGATGTGGGGCAACAGACTCGATCCCCGCTCGGTGAGGCTGTACTCGACCCGCGGCGGGACCTCGGCAAAAACCTCGCGCGCGATCAGCCCGTCGGCCTCCAGCATCCGCAGCGTGACGGTCAGCATCCGGTGCGAAATATCCTCCAGCGAACGGTGAATCTCGTTGAAACGCATCGTTCCGTTGGCGTGCAGTGTCAGCAGAACGAGCATCGACCACTTGTCCCCGATCCGACTCAGAACATCCCGAACCGGACAACTCCCCGTGGGAGGAAATTTTTTCAACGTTTTTCTCGTCTCCATCCTGTTCTCTTTCAACAAAGGTTACCTCCGTGTAACCTGCTAACAGGCAGGTGCGTTCTTGTTTATTTGAAAATGCGCCCCTACCTTTGCATACAAAGGTAAGAAACTTACGGAAAATAACCGACAAACCATTCAAAAAAGAGAAACATGGCCAAGAAAGTTGCAGTTGCAGCCGTCAATCCCGTAAACGGGATGGGGCTGTTCCAGTATCTGGAAGCATTTTATGAAAACAAGATTCCCTACAAGGTATTCGCCGTAGCCCCCACGCGGGAGATCCGCACCAACTCGGGCGTCACACTGACCGTCGACGGAGTGATCGCCGATCTGAAAGGACACGAGGAGGAGTACGATGCGCTGGTTTTCGCTTGCGGAGATGCCGTTCCGGTCTTCGCCCAGCACGCCTCGGATCCCTGGAATCAGGATCTGATGGCCGTATTGAAGCGTTTCGGGGAGAAAGGCAAACTGATGATCGGCCACTGCGCCGCCGGACTGATGTTCGGATTCGCCGGCATCGCCGCCGGAAAACGCGTCGCCGTACACCCGATGGCCAAGGCCGGTGTGCAGGGGCCGATTGCCACCGACGCTCCGTCGGAGATCGACGGCAACTACTTCACCGCCCAGCAGGAGCACACCATTCCGACGATGATCGACCGCGTCATCGAGGCGTTGAAGTAGTTGTACAAAAAAGACATCGGGCTGCCGGTCACAAACCGGAGGGGGAGGGGTGAGGCGGCCGAAAGGTCAGCCGGAAAAACGGCCCCGATAAGAAGCCTCCGAAAGGACGACAGGGAAAAGGAGTCCGGAAGAAAAACCCGCCCGAGAATTCCGGGACAGAAGACCTGCCCAAAGAAAACGACCGCCGGAGAGACTCCGGCGGTCGTTTTGCCTGTTACAACGGTTCAAGCTCTGGGTTGTGGCTTCTCCCCGTTGGCTATCACTCCGATACGCGGCTCGATACTCCTGCGGCAGATCATTGCCCCGGCAAGCAGATCGCCGCTCCGTTCGGGCAAATGGGCCGAACCGACCCTACGGCCGCACGTCCTGCACAGATCAGCACTCCGACAGACCACCATCCCCACAGATCGCCGACCGCCCGGGCAAAAAAACGAAAGTATCCGATAACTGACCTCCTCGCCGTCTTACCGTCCTTACTGTCCTCGCCATCCTGCCGTCCTCACCGCCTTGCCGTCTCGGCGTCCTGCCGCTACGTTACCTCGGCGTCCCGCTACCCTTTGCGCTTGTAGCGCGAAGGCGAAGTGCCGGTATGCTGCTTGAAATACTTGCCGAAGAAGGATTGCGTCGAAAAGTTCAGGTGGTAGGCAATCTCCTGGATGCTCATCCCCGAATATTTCAACAGGGCCTTGGCCTCGAGGATCACCGATTCGTCGATCCACCGCGCCGCCGTCTTACCGCTCACCTCCTTGACCACCGACGAAAGGTACTTCGGCGTGATGTTCAACTGCTTGGCGTAGAAGCTGACGTTGCGTTCGCGTTTGCTGTACTGCTGCAGCAGCGACATGAACTCGTCAAAAAGCACCTCGCAGCGCCCCTGCTTCATCTCACCGGGCTGCTCGCGCAGATTGATCTCCGTGATGATATAGAAAGCCGCGGTGAAGAGCGTACGGATGATCTCGTGACGATAGCGCTCCTTGTCACTCAACAGCATCGTCTTGATCATCAGAAACAACTGCCGGATCTCGTCAACATCCTGCTGCGTCACCTCCAGCACCGGGGCTTTGCCAAAGCGCATGTAGACCGGAAGCGAAGTCGAGAGGTCAATCTGGATCTCGTTGACAAACGACTTGGAGAAGGCCAGCAGGTAGGCGGCGGCATTCGGCGAGCATTTCACCGTGCGGATGATCGAATCGGGATTGAAGAAGACGATCATATTGGGACGCACCGTATAGTTCTGCATGTCGATCGACACAACCGCTTCTCCGGAGATCATGATGATGGCCGTGAAGCCGTCGACCGTCGTCGGATAGTTGGCCGTAGTGTTCTTGTCGGCCGTCAGCGTCGTGATGACCAGATCGTCCGAAAGATAGAAGACATTGTTCATCTCCTTCTTGATCCGGGAGATGGAGACTTTATGAAGGCCTTCCCGTCCGCTGCCGCGCGTCGTTTTGCCATGTTCCGCCATAAGGTCGTGTTTTTTGACAAATATAGCATTTTACCGGGCGAAAAAGCAAATCAGGACATAAAAAAACACCCGAATGTGTAAAAAGTTGCAACAAGATCAAATTTTGCAAAATTGGCAAACCAAATCAGAATTGAATCGGATCATGGAAGAGACAGCAGGACGAAGATTTGCAGATCCCATCGGCCGTGAACCGGTCCCCGAAAAAGCAACCTCCCCCCCCCGAAAAGCAACCGGCCCCCCAAAAGCAACCGGCAGCGGAAGATCACTCCGCCTCCGCAGAGCACGGACGCACCACCCGCAAACCGCCGGCCACACACTCGATGTGAAGCGGGAATTCGGCACCGGGCTGTCCGTCGACATCCGTCGGCTCGTTGACCGTCGACTGGATGTCGATCTTCCGGGCCCGGAAGTGGCGGACAATCTTCGGATTGCCGCCCAGCAGGTACTGTCCCATGGCCAGCGTCGAACGGAAGAGATCCTTCTTTTCAAGCAGAATGCAGTCGAACAGTCCGTCGCGGATCGACGCCGTGCGCGCCAGGCGGAATCCGCCCGCCGTCTCGCCGTTGAAGATCAGCACCATCAGCGACCGCAGGTCGAAATGCTCGCCGTCGGCCACAATCTCCAGCGGCACGGCATGGATCGTCCGGAACTCCTTGACCCCCTCGATGATATAGGCCAGTTTGCCGATGCGGTGTTTGCGCGAATTGGGCGTACGCTGCGAGGTGGTCGTGAAGATCCCGAACGAGAAGATGTTGACGAACCACAGGTCGTTGACCCGGCCCACATCGACCCGATCCTCGCAACCCGTAGCGACCTGACGCGCCGCTTCGAGCAGTTCGTTCGACATGCCGAGCGCCCCGGCAAAATCGTTCGCCGTCCCGGCCGGAATCACCCCGATCGGAATATCGAGACCCTTGCGTTTCATGGCGTTGACGGCAAAATTGATGGTTCCGTCGCCTCCGGCCACGACCATCAGATCGATCGTCTCATGGCCCTCGAAGGGATTGACGGCAAAGTCGATCGGCTGCGGAATAACCCGGTAGCCGTTCGTACGGAAGATCTCGTCGATCTGTTCGGCTTCACGGGCGACGCGCCCCCGGCCCGATTCGGGATTATAGAGAAATACGGCGGTTTTCATAGATAAGAGTCGTTCGAATGGGTTGGTCCGGGGAGTTTCACTCCAGAATCAGCGGCTTCATCGCCGGGGAGACATACTCCTCATAGGCGTCACCCTCGCCCGCCAGGATGAAGTAGACCTTCACGCCCGGCATGCGGTCGACGGCCGCACGCGCATCGTCGGCCCCCATGGCCAGAAACATCGTCCCCAGGGCATCGGCCTCGGCACACGTCGGAGCCACCACCGTCACCGACAGCAGCCGCGACACGACGCTGTGTCCCGTACGGGGATCGATCGTATGGGCCACCTTGTTGCCGTCGGCATCCAGATAAAAGCGGCGGTAGTTGCCCGACGTGGCCAGACCGCCCTCCGAGAGGCTGATCCGACGCTGGAGATACTCTCCGTCGCTCATGTTGCCGTCGAAGGGTGTCTCCACGCCGATGCGCCACGGATTGCCCTGGTGGTTGACACCCCGGCAGCGCACTTCGCCGCCGATGTCGACGATGTAGTTCTCGGCACCGAAGCGCTCGACCAGCGCCGCCAGCAGATCCACCGTATAGCCCTTGGCCACGGAGTTGAAGTCGAGCTGCACGCGCGGATCGGCCTTCACCAGGCGGTTGCCCTCGATGTGCACCTTCTCACGTCCGACAAAGGTGAGGATCGAATCGATGTTCGGGTGTGCCTGCGCCTCCTTGCCCGCGAAGCCCCATGCTTCGACCAGCGGCTTGACCGTCACGTCGTAGCGGCCGTCGCTCAGGGCGCCGATACTGTCGGCCAGCCGCAGGTTGAAGGCGATATGGCGGTCGACCGTATCGGTCTGGTTGCGGTTCAGACGGCTCAGCAACGAGTTCTCCTCGAAGATCGACATCGAAGCTTTCGCCTCGCGGTCGAGATCCATGACGGCCGCATAGAGCTCTTGTGCCGAAGCATCGCGCACGTCGGCGACGATATGCAGCGTCGTACCCAGCATCACCCCGTCAACGGTCGTATAGTCGGGGCGTCCGGTACACGAGGCCAGAACCACTGCCGCAACCACGGCCCAGGCGCCGCGGACTCGCTTGTTTCCCATAATTTTCCTGCGTTTAGGCACAAAAATACGATTTTCCCCGTAAACTTTTCATTTTTCGCCCGAAAAGACGAAGAATTTTCGACTTTTCATTCCTAAATCATAATTATATTCGTACCTTTGCCCAACGCTCTGGCGTTATCCACGGTAAGGGGGATGCGTCGTAGAGTGGAACTTAAATAAACTTTTACAAAATGGCTTATTTAACAGCTGAGAAAAAGCAGGAGCTTTTCGGCCAGTACGGCAAGTCTAACACCGACACGGGTTCGCCCGAGAGCCAGATCGCGTTGTTTTCGTACCGTATCATCCACCTTACTGAACACCTCAAGAACAACCGGCACGACTTCGGCACCCAGCGCGCGCTGCTGCGTCTGGTCGGCAAGCGCCGCCAGTTGCTGGAGTACCTCAAGGAGGTCGACATCGAGCGCTACCGCGCCATCGTCAAGACCTTGAATCTCCGTAAGTAATCCGAGGTTTGAAATGAGGGCAATTCCCGAAGGGGGTTGCCTTCATTTTCTTGCGAAAAAAATCGAGCACATCATAGGTTAAAATTTTTATGGAAGAAAAGAAGCTGTACAACGCAGTCCGCAAGATCATCACCCTCGGCGACGGCCGCCAGATCGAGATCGAAACGGGCAAGCTGGCCAAACAGGCCGATGGCGCCGTGGTCGTCAAGATGGGCGACACGATGCTCCTCGGCACCGTCGTGGCCGCAAAGGATGCAAAACCCGACACCGACTTCATGCCCCTGCAGGTCGAATACAAGGAGAAGTACGCCGCATGCGGCCGCTACCCCGGAGGCTTCATGAAGCGCGAAGGAAAGGCCAACGACAGTGAAATCCTCGTGGCCCGTCTGATCGACCGCGCCCTCCGTCCCCTGTTCCCCGCCGATTACCACGCCGAGGTATACGTCACCGTAAACCTCATCTCGGCTGACAAGGACATTCAGCCCGATGCCCTGGCCGGTCTGGCCGCTTCGGCTGCCCTGGCCGTGTCGGACATCCCCTTCGGAGGCCCCATCTCCGAGGTCCGCGTCGTACGCAAGAACGGGCAGTATGCCATCAACCCCAACTTCTCCGAAATGCCCGAGTGCGACCTCGACATCATGGTCGGCGGTACGATCGACAACATCCTCATGGTCGAGGGTGAGATGAAGGAGGTCTCCGAGGAGGTCATGCTCGGCGCCATCAAGTTCGCACACGAGGAGATCAAGAAGCAGTGCGCCGTACAGATCGAGCTCTCGAAGGAGCTCGGCAAGGACGTAAAACGCACCTACTGCCACGAGGTCAACGACGAGGAGCTCCGCCAGACCATCATCAAGGAGCTCTACGACAAGGCCTACGCCATCGCTACGAGCGGCACGATGAAGCACGAACGCGAGGACCTCTTCAACGCCCTCGAGGCCGAATTCGCCTCGCGCTACACCGAAGAGGAGCTCGTCGAGAAGGCCCCGCTGATCCACAAGTATTTCCACGACGACGTCCTCAAGAAGGCCATGCGCAACATGATCCTCGACGAGGGCAAACGTCTCGACGGCCGCCGTACGGACGAGATCCGTCCCATCTGGTGCGAAGTGGGCTACCTGCCCGCCGCCCACGGTTCGGCCATCTTCACCCGCGGCGAAACCCAGGCCCTGGCAACGGTCACCCTCGGTACGAAGCTCGACGAGAAGGTCAAGGACGAGGTGCTCGTGCAGGGCACCGAGCAGTTCGTGCTCCACTACAACTTCCCGCCCTTCTCGACCGGCGAGGCAAAGGCCGCACGCGGTCTGTCGCGCCGTGAGATCGGACACGGACACCTCGCATGGCGCGCCCTGAAGCCCATGATTCCGCTGGGCGAGGAGAACCCCTATGCCGTCCGTGTCGTTTCGGACATCCTCGAGTCGAACGGTTCGTCGTCGATGGCTACCGTCTGCGCCGGTACGCTCGCCCTGATGGATGCCGGCGTGAAGATCAAGAAGCCCGTGTCGGGTATCGCCATGGGTCTGATCACCGACTCGGAAACCGGCAAGTGGGCCGTCCTCTCCGACATCCTCGGCGATGAGGACCACCTCGGCGACATGGACTTCAAGGTAACCGGTACGCGCGACGGTATCACCGCCACGCAGATGGATATCAAGGTTGACGGCCTCTCGTACGAAGTCCTCGCCAAAGCACTCGAGCAGGCTCGTCAGGGCCGCATGCACATCCTCGACAAGATCACCGAGTGCATCGCCGAGCCGCGCGCCGACTACAAGCCCTTCGTACCGCGCATCGTCCAGATCACCATCCCGCAGGATATGATCGGCCCCGTAATCGGCCCCGGCGGAAAGGTCATCCAGGATATTCAGAAGACCACCAACACCACCATCACCATCACCGAGGTCGACAACAAGGGTATCGTCGACATCTTCGGCGTGGACAAGGCCGCCCTCGACGCTGCACTGGCCCGCATCAAGGCCATCGTGGCAATCCCCGAGGTGGGCGAAACCTATCACGGAAAGATCCGTTCGATCGTGGCATTCGGCGCCTTCGTCGAGATCCTCCCCGGAAAGGATGCCCTGCTCCACATCTCCGAAATCGACTACAAGCGTTTCGAGACCATGGAGGAGACCGGTCTGAAGGAGGGTGACGAGATCGATGTCAAGCTCATCGGCGTCGATCCCAAGACCAACAAACTCAAGCTTTCGCGCAAGGCCCTGCTCCCGAAACCCGAGGGTTATGTCGAGCGTGAGCGTCGTCCCAGACCCGACCGCGGCGATCGCCGCCCGCGGCACGACCACAAGGACGAATAAAACGTTTGTGAATGTGACATTTCGGGCGGAAATTTTATTTACATTTTCCGCCCGAAATTTTGCATAATTTGCCGGACTTTTCTATATTTGCGTTGTTCCAGCGGCTCAGACTGCCCACCGGCTCGGATCCAGCGACTTAACCCGCAGGAGCGGGTCACCCGACAGAGAGAGATGAAGTGGCGGAGGTGCTCGGGAAAAGAGACAAAACGAAGAAAAAGAAGGTACGAGGCGCTAAATGAAGCGCTGGAGAGAAAAACAGAGAGGAGAGAGGGATAAAAGAGTGAGAGAACAGACATACGCCCCGATTCACAAGCGGACGTATCGGTTTTTAATCGAAAATAAGGCAAACAACAAATAAACACACTAACTTTATCTATTATGAAAAACATCATGAAATTGAGCGTTGTGCTCGTAGCTGCCGCTTTGGCATTCTCGAGCTGTAACTGCTTCAAGAAGATGGCCCAAAATCGGGACGACATCAAATTGACGGTGACCCCCGAGATTCTGACACTGAACAACGGCATCGTGGCCGCTGACATCAATGTCACGTTCCCCGAAGAGTACTTCAACAAGAAGGCTGTGATCAAGGTAACGCCCGTCATCGTTTTCGAGGGCGGCGAAGTTGCCGGTACGACCAAATATTATCAGGGTTCGAAGGTGGACGAGAACTACGCCGTTGTCGACAAGACCACCGGTGGAAACTTCTCGCAGCATGTCGAATTCGCCTACGATCCCCGCATGGATCAGTGCGAACTCCAGCTCCGCGCCGAAATCAAGTGTCCGAAGGGCAAGTGCAAGGAGTTTACGCTCGTAAACCTCAACAACGGTGCAATCCCCACCAAGGAGGAGGCTGCCGTGCTGGCCGGCAATGACGAGGCTGCCAAGGCTGCCCTGGCCAAGGAGTTCGGCCTGACGGTCGCTTACGGTCTGAACACCCTGCAGAAGGATATCAAGTACAGCGATCTGATGGAGCAGATGCCCAACGACTACAAGAAGGTTACCACCGTCGTTGACAAGACCGACCTGCTCTATGCCATCAACTCCTCCGTCGTGACGAAGAAGAACGAGCAGAACGCAAACCTCGACACCTTCAAGGCCAACGTCGACAAGAACCTCGACAACGACCGCGCTACCCAGAACATCGCCGTGAAGGGTTACGCTTCGCCCGATGGTCCGGAGAAGTTCAACGACAAGCTCTCCAAGGCTCGTAGCGAGTCCAGCCAGAAGGTCGTTGCCAAACTGCTCAAGGATGCCGGTCTGGAGATCGACGCCGCTGCCTACGGTGAGGACTGGGACGGCTTCAAGGAGCTCGTCGAGAAGTCCAATATCCAGGACAAGAACCTCATTCTCCAGGTGCTGAGCCTCTACAACTCGCCCGCTGAGCGTGAGGCCGAAATCAAGAACATGTCCTCCGTATTCGAGGAGCTGAAGAAGGAGATCCTGCCCGAGCTCCGTCGCTCGCAGATCGTCAACAGCACCGATCTTCAGGGTCTGACCGATGCTGAGATCATGGAGGCTTACCGCAACGGTGGCGAACTCACCGCAGAGCACTACCTCTACGCCGCTCAGGAGCTGACCGAGGATCCCGCCGAGCAGGTTGAAATCCTCACCGCCGCTTCGAAGAAGTACAACGACGCCCGCATCTGGAACAACCTCGGTGTTGCCCAGACCGAAGTCGGCGACAAGGCTGCTGCCCTCGAGTCCTTCGAAAAGGCTGCCAAGCTCGACTCCTCGAAAGAGCTCAACAAGAACCTCCTGCTGGCCAACCTCGCTAACGGCAACACCGCCGAGGCCAAGAAGTATGCCGCTGCCGCCGACGCCGAATCGAAGGCTGCCATGGCTGCTGCCGAGGGCGACTACAAGACCGCTGCCAAGGGTCTGACCGGCTACAACGAGGCTATCGCCCTGGTTCAGTCCAACGACCTGGCCGGTGCCAAGAAGGCCATCGCCAAGGACAACTCCGCCGAGGCCGACTACCTGCGTGCCGTCATCGCCGTCAAGGAGGGTGACCTGAAGACCGCCGAGGCTCAGCTCAAGAGCGCTACCTCGAAGAATCCCGAGCTCGCCGCCAAGGCTGCCAAGGACGTCAACCTCAAGGCGCTGAAGAAATAACTCCTCCCGCACTGAGGAATAAACGGGCCCGGATCGATTGATCCGGGCTTTTTTTTGCCGGTACGAATAATTTTCCTACTTTTGTGCAAAACCGTTAAGTATGGAATACGCCAACCATCTCAAAGAGTACGCGCCGGCCTGGAGCCCCGCACAGGTAGACGAAGAGGTCGCCCGCTTCCGCAAGATCGCCCAAGAGCGGAATCACAATATCGAGGTATACAAGTTCTGCTACTCGGCTATTGATCTGACGACGCTTTCGTGCAACGATTCGGTCGCTTCGGTCACCGAATTCGCCCGCAAGGCCGCAGAATTCTACGAAAAATACCCCGAAATCCCCAATGTCGCCTCGATCTGTGTCTATCCGGCATTCGTCGATACGGTAGGCGTTGCGGTTGACGGCACGCCGATGCGCATCACGAGTGTGGCTGGCGGTTTCCCTGCCTCGCAGACCTTCCTCGAGGTGAAGGCCCTCGAAGTGGCCATGGCCGTGGAGAACGGAGCCGACGAGGTCGATATCGTGCTCAACGTCGGCAAGATGCTCACCGGGGCCTATGACGAAGCCGCCAACGAAGTAGAGGTGATCCGCACGGAGATGGACAGCGACATCGTGCTGAAGGTCATCATCGAGTCCGGAGCGCTGAAGACTCCGGAACTGATCCGCAACGCGTCGCTGCTGTCGATGTTTGCCGGTGCGGATTTCGTGAAGACCTCAACGGGCAAGATCGACGTGGCCGCTACACCCGAAGCCGCCGTCGTCATGTGCCAGGCGATCCGCGATTACCACGAAAAGACGGGCCGCAAGGTCGGTTTCAAGGCCGCAGGCGGCGTCCGCACCCCCGAGGAGGCTGCCCTCTACTACACGATCGTCGAGGAGATTCTCGGCAAGGAGTGGCTCACGACGGATCTCTTCCGCATCGGAGCCTCGTCGGCCGCCAACAACATCCTCTCGGCCATCGAAGGAAAAACGATCAAATACTATTAGCAGCCCTGCACAATTTGCATTGTACGGGAAACGGCAACCTTTGTAGAAAGGTTGCCGTTTTTTCACGCGCATCAACCGGCCTTTGCGAGACAATGGCGCCCCTCAAAGCGAGGCAAAGACCGCCGGCAGACCGAAGGACCAAGTAATTGCGGAAAGACCGGGCGGAAGCTGAAATCCGGCAACCGCAAGATCAGAACCAGAGGTTTCCCGATGGATTCAACGCAAAGAATCCGTCGACAGGGAGGGTTCTGCCGGAGTATCACCCGGAATAGCCGCGGAGTCCACTCCAGGTTTCGTTCCGGGAACCGCTTCAGAGCCGGAGCGTACGGCCGTATCCCCGACAGTCTCCTGCGTCGGAACAGGAGCCCGCTGTGAATCCTGCGGCACAAGCGTCACACCGGGATCACCGAACGGAAGCATCGAACGGTAGCGACCGTGATGAAGGATCGTTATCACCACAACGGCCAGCACGGCCAAAGTCACCACAAAACCGATCAGTCGCTTAATCATCGCTGGCCTCCTCTCCTTTCAAAACGGCAATCGCCCGCATGATGACGTTGTCCACGGGATAGATATTCGCATAGAAACCGTTGTCTTCGAGCTGCGTATTGCGGCCGATATAGGCCCGAAGCTGCGCCTCGATCAGCTTGCGCGAACGGGCAATGTCGCCGTAGCGCGGCGCAACCCCCTTGCGGGCCGCATAGCGGATGAAATCCTCGACCAGCGCCCGGTCGCTGTCGAGCAGCGTCTCGAGATCATCGATCGTCTGCACGGCATTGAGTGCCTCGCGGTGACGGTCGGCGTACTCGATCGTATAGCGGTAGAGGATGTTGCGGCCCACGACCTCGACGAAATAGGGGGTCACATCGGTCGTGTCAGCCGGTACAAAAATGTCGGGCATGATGCCTCCGCCGCCATATACGACCTTGCCGCCGGGCGTCACCCGCTTGAGCGAGTCGGCAAAGTGGATGCTGTCGGCCGAGAAGAACTCGTTGTTGCGGTAACGGTTGTAGAGATCCTCCTCGTAACTCTCGTCGTCGCCGATCGTATAGGGTTTCTGGATCGATCGGCCGGTGGGGGTGTAGTAGCGGGCCGTCGTCAGACGCAGCGCCGAACCGTCGCTGAAGGGGATCTGGCGCTGCACAAGCCCCTTGCCGAACGAACGCCGGCCGATGATCGTGGCGCGGTCGTTGTCCTGCAGGGCGCCGGCCAGAATCTCGCTCGACGAGGCGCTCCCTTCGTCGATCAGCACGGCCAGCTCCATATTCTGGGCCGAACCTCCGCCGTCGGCGTATTCTCGCAACTGCTGGTGGTGGCGGTCCTCCGTATAGACGATCAGCTGCCCTTCGTGCAGAAACTCGTCGGCTACGCCGATCGCCTGATCGAGATAACCGCCCGAATTGCCCCGCAGGTCGAAAATCAGTTTGTTGACCCCCTCGGCCTGCAGCGCGGCAAGCGCACGGCGGATCTCCTCGTGAGTCGTCCGTGCGAACTGGCCCAGTTTGATGTAGCCGATGCTGTCGGTGATGCGGAACGACGATTCGACACTCTTGATCGGAATGACACCCCGCTCAACCTCGACCTGCACCAGATCCGGAATTCCCTGCCGTTCGAGCCCCAGGTGCACCTTCGAGCCGCGCGGACCGCGGAGCTTCCGTACGATCTCGTTCTGGGGAATCTTGCGCCCGGCCACCAGCGAATCGTCGATCTCGATGATCCGGTCGCCGGCCTTGATCCCGGCCTTGTCGCTCGGGCCCTGCGGGATGACGTTCAGCACGATCACCGTATCGGTGGCCATGTTGAAGACCACGCCGATGCCGTCGAACTCCCCTTCGAGCGGTTCGTTCAGCGCGGCCATCTCCGAGGCCGGAATATAGACCGAATGGGGGTCGAGTTCACGCACCAGCAGCGGAATGACGTGCTCGGAGAGCGAATCCATCGAGACGGAGTCGACATACTCGTTCTCGATCAGGGAAAGCGTGTAGGTGAGTTTGTTGGAGGGGAGCGTCATGCGGTCCAACACCCCCTTGAGTTGCGAAGCCGTCGTGTTGCGTCCGAGGTACTGTCCGAGCAGCAGCCCCGCTACCACACCCGCCGCCAGCAGCAGCGGGAAGAGAATCGTCTGTTTCGAATTGCGGTACATCACTTGTTCTTGAAGGTATAGGTCAGACCGACGCTCAACAGCGTTTCGGTCTGTACGGAGAGGTTCTGCGCCCGGTTGTAGTAGAGCTGGAAACTCAGCGTCGTCGTCAGGAATTTCGTGGCCTTGATATCCACGGTATTGGTCCAGCGCACCGTCGGATGAATCGCCAGGCGCGGCTTGAGTTCGGGATCCGAACCGTTCTGCTCCCACGTCTGCACGGCATCCAGATAGCGGTTGTAATCGTTATACTTGTGCGGCTGCCCCACGTCGGTGATCCAACCGTAGAAGGTATAGAGCGTCGTTCGATAGCGCAGGTAACCCGTCTTGCCGAACGTGCGGTCGAAGTTGATCTCCACCGACGAACCGCCCTCGTACTTCGAGGTCTTGCCCTCAGAGGCCAGACCATAAGATTCCCACCCCGGTTTGTTGCTATCCCAACTGTTGCTCCGAATTCGCGAACTCTCCACAAAAACGGCACTCAGGGCTACCGGCGAGATATTGACCGCTATGGGAAACTTCGCAAGCGGACTCTTGTAGGTCAAACCCAGCGAAATGTCGAGGTAACCCGGCGAGAGGAAGGAGCTCTTCAGATGTTCACGTTCCTGCTCGGTACGCGACTTGTAGCCGTTGACGAACTGGCTGCGGAACTGGAACGTCGAACCGTAGGACCAGTTTTTGGCCAATTTGAAGGCCGGATTGACCCATACGACAAACTCATCCTGATTCTTGAACCACACGCCGTTGCTCACCGGTTCGTTCTCCGCGTTCGTCGTCTCCACCTTCATGCGGTTGTAACCCAGTTTGGCAGAAGCCTTCGTCTCAATCGAGAAGAGGTTTTTCTTAAACAGATGCCTCAGGTTGAACGAGGCGACCAGCGCAATAGAGTTATCACCGCCCGATACGGAGATCCATGGATCGTTATAGGAGGTCAACGTGCCCTGCAGTCCTGCACTGATTTCCAAATCATTGCGCTCCTTGCGGATGGCGGCACGCTCGGCCCTGTAACGGGCCAGACTGAAATAGTCGACATCCACCGACGTGGATTTCAGTTCATCGTGGAACTTCACGTCCGAGGGCTCGGCATTGACCTCGTCGATCGAGATCTGGGCCGCGGCCGGAAGGCTCGAAAACAGCAGGAAAAACCCTGCGAGAAGCACATGTGAACGTTTCATAACGGGTTCAAGGCGTTATATTTCCAAAATGCAAAGTTATGAATTTATTTACAAATTCCTTAACTTTGTCCAAAACAACACGAAACATCGAACACCATGAAATACTTCGGAGCACACGTCAGCGCATCAGGCGGGCTGGAGAACGCCCCCCGCAATGCCCGGGCCATCGGCGCCACGGCCTTTGCCCTCTTCACCAAGAACCAGCGTCAGTGGATGGCCAAGCCCCTGACCGCGGCCGAAATCGACGCCTTCCGCCGCGCCTGCGACGAGTGCGGGTACACCCCGGCGCAGATTCTTCCCCACGATTCGTACCTGATCAACCTCGGACACCCCGAGGCCGAAGCCCTCGAAAAGTCGCGCACGGCCTTCACCGACGAGATGAAGCGCTGCGAACTGCTGGGGCTCGACCGCCTGAACTTCCACCCCGGAAGCCATCTGAAGCAGATCTCCGAGGAGGAGAGTCTCGACCGCATCGCCGAGTCGATCAACCTCGCCCTCGAAAAGACGCACGGTGTCACGGCCGTCATCGAGAACACCGCCGGGCAGGGTTCGAATCTCGGATTCCGCTTCGAGCACCTCGCCTATCTGATCGACCGCATCGAGGACAAGTCGCGCGTCGGGGTCTGCATCGACACCTGCCACGCCTTCGCCGCCGGCTACGACCTGCGCACCGAGGAGGCCTGCGAAGCCACCTTTGCCGAATTGGAGCGGGTTGTCGGATTCCGTTATCTGAAGGGGATGCATCTGAACGATGCGATGAAGATTCTCGGAAGCCGCGTCGACCGCCATTCGTCGCTCGGCGAGGGGATGATCGGCGAGGCCTGCTTCCGCTACATCGCCCGCGATCCGCGGTTCGACGCCATTCCACTGATCCTCGAGACCCCCGACGAGAGCCGTTGGGCCGAGGAGATCGCCCGGTTGAAGGCCTTCGCCGCCGAGGCGCAATAGGGCATAGGCAGCGGGACTTTTTTTCTTTTTCCCCCCTCCTCGACCGGCTACAGCCGGTCGAGGCATTCGCGAATGAGCGCCGCACTGTCGCGCACCTCCTCCTCGGAGATCGTCAGCGGCGGCGAAATACGGAACGCCGTGTCGCAGAAGAGAAACCAGTCGCTCAGGATCCCCGCCTCCTTGAAGAGTTCCATGATCCGGTAGAGGCGCTCCGAAGAGCCCAGCTCGACGGCCAGCAACAGACCGCTGCGGCGGATCTCCCGCACGGCCGGATGGTCGCGCAACAACTCTTCGTACAAGGCACCCTTCGCCTCGACCGTCTCGACGACGTGGTTCTCCAGCAGGTAGTCGAGCGCCGCCAGACCCGCCGCACAGCAGACCGGATGGCCGCCGAAGGTCGTAATGTGTCCCAGCACGGGGTCGTGCTGCAGGGTATCCATCACCTCGTGGCGCGCGATGAAGGCCCCGAGAGGCATGCCGCCGCCGAAAGCCTTCGCCAGGCAGACGATATCGGGCACCACGCCGTACTTCTGCATGGCGAACAGCTCGCCCGTGCGGCCCAGACCCGTCTGGATCTCGTCGAAGATCAGCAGCGTCCCCGTCTCGTCGCAACGCTTGCGAAGCGCCTCAAGGTAACCCGGCTTCGGAGGACGCACACCCGCCTCGCCCTGTACCGGTTCGGTCAGCACGCAGGCCGTGCGGCGCGTGATGCGCTCCAGCTGGTCGAAGTCGTTGAATTCGATGGCCTGCACGTCGGGCAGCAGCGGCCGGAAGGCCCCCTTCCACTCCTCACCCTCGGGGGCGCCCATCATGCTCATCGCACCGTGGGTCGAACCGTGGTAGGCCCGCCGCATGGAGATCATCTCCGTACGGCCCGTGAAGCGCTTGGCCAGCTTCAGCGCCCCCTCGACCGCCTCGGCGCCCGAGTTGACAAAGTAGACACTCTCCAGATCGCCGGGCAGCAGCGAGGCGATCTTCGCCGCATAAGTCACCTGCGGTGTCTCGACCAGCTCGCCGTAGACCATCACGTGCATGTAGCGCGCCACCTGCTCCTGCACGGCCCGCACCACGGCCGGATTGGCATGTCCGACGTTGCTCACCGAAACCCCCGCCACCAGGTCGTAATAGCGTTTCCCCTCGGGCGTGTAGAAAAAGGTGCCCTCGCCCCGGGCCACCTCCACCAGCATCGGCGAAGGCGACGTCTGGGCCACGTGGGCCAAAAACTGTTTCCGAAGAATCGTACTCATCCTATTTCGCTTGTTAAAACGTCACTCCGCAGTGCCGAAGCGTCGCTGCAGGATTGCATCGGCATCCTTCACGCTGCGCCGCATCCACCGCTCCATCAACGCCGCCTGCTCCGCGACCGGAAGCTCCCACCCCGCGACCGTACGCCGCACCCGCAACGAGAGTTCGTAGATCAGGATCGCCGCCGAGGCCGAAACGTTCAGACTCTCGACCAGTCCGCACATCGGGATGCGCAGAAACTCGTCGGCTCCGGCAATCGCCTCGTCCGAAATGCCGGCGTGCTCCGTGCCGAAGATCAGCGCAAAGGGCCCCTTCGCGACGTCGAACGTCTCGGGGGTCACATCCTCGCGGTGGGGCGTTGTGGCCACGATGCGGTAGCCCTCGCGCCGCAGCGAGGCGATGGCCTCCGCCGTCGAGGCGTGGCGCTCGACATCGACCCATCGCTCCGACCCACGCGCAATGACCGGATTGGGGCGGAAGGTGCAGCGCGTCTCCACAGTGTGCAGATGCTGCACCCCGAAAGCGTCGCAATGGCGGATCAGCGCCGCGGCATTCTGCCCGTGGTACATGTTCTCGGCCAGCACCGTCATGTAGCGCATGCGCATGGCTACGCTGCCCCGCAGCACGCCGTAGCGCTCGGGGGTCATGAACTCCGCCAGGAAGGCAATCCGCTCCGCCGCAGGCCCCGCCTCGGGACCGAACAGCGCATCGCTGCGCGGCGTCGTGTCGTTACTTGCGGTACTTCTCATCTTCGTCGAGGATTTTCAGGTAGCTCTCATAGCGCGGCCAGGCAATCTCGCCCGCCTTGACCGCCTCCACCACGGCACAGCCCGGCTCGTGGGTATGCGTGCAATTATAGAAACGGCACCCCGGAGCCACACGCATCATCTCCGGAAAGTAGTGCCACAACTCGGCATCGTCGATGTCGATCAGTCCGAAACCCTTGATCCCGGGCGTGTCGATCACCGCTCCGCCCCCCTGCAGGGGATACATCGTCGAGAAGGTGGTCGTATGGCGCCCCTTGTGGTGACTCTCGGAGATTTCACCCGTGCGGATGTCGAGCGCGGGGTCGATCGTCTGGATCAGGGTCGACTTCCCGACTCCCGAATTTCCCGACACGAGCGTTGTGGAACCGGTCAACAACCTGCGGACCTCCTCCACACCCCGTCCGTCCCGGACCGAAACCTCCAGAACACGGTATCCGGCCCCCTCGTAGACGGCCCGGAAGTCGGCCACGGCCTCCGGATCCTGCAGGTCGATCTTCGACAGCAGGATCGTCACCGGCACCTTGTAGGCCTCGCACGTCACCAGAAAACGATCCACGAACTCCGGCGGAGTCTCGGGCGACTGCAAGGTGACCATCAGCAACGCCTGGTCGATGTTCGAGGCGATGATGTGCGACTCCTTCGAGAGGTTCGAAGCCCGGCGGATGACATAATTGCGCCGCGGGCGAATCTCCACGATCACCCCTTCGCCGGGAGTCTCCTCCCGTTCGCACTCCACCACGTCGCCCACAACAACCGGATTGGTCGACCGCACCCCCTTCAGGCGCAGGCGCCCCCGGATCCGGCAGCGCACATGCCCGCCCTCCGGCGTGGCCACGTCGTACCAACTGCCCGTCGCACGCACGACGGTGGCTGTAAATCGCTCATTCATCGGTTGGTCTGTTATCGTTCTGAAAGGTGATTCTCTCGTACATCCGCTCCACGAAGGGGAAGAGGCTCTCCGAAAGCCGAAGAATCGGACGGTAGCTCCGCGACTCATCGAGCGTCTGCCGCTTGACCAGCGTATAGTCCGCATTCAGCCGGCTGAAAGCCGAGAAGAGCACGCTCATGACCAGCAGGTATTTCACCACCGAGACGGCAATGCCCAACAGGATGTCCGCCACGCCGAACCCCGCAAAGTGAAAGAGACGACGCACCAATCGTGCCGCAATGGCCACCACAAGCACCACCACGATCAGCACCGTGACGAAACCGCCCGCTGCGGCCACCTCTTCGTCGAGCCGGAGCAGCGCACCGACCTCGGCGCCGAAACGCGCCGCCAGCCAGATCCCCGCGACGATCCCCGCCAGCGAAAAAATCTGTACGATGAAGCCCTGGCGCCAGCCATTCCAGACGGCCAGCACCAGCACCAGGCAGACAAGCAGATCAATCGTATTCAAGCAGCGCTTTTTAAGTTCCGAAAGATACGAAAATTACCTGAACGAGCCAAAAAAAGCACCGATACCGCCTTTTTGACCTGTCTTCGATTAATATAAGTATAAAGGCTCAGCGAACTACGTCCCGAAGCTTGACTCCCAGAGCGTTACAAATTATACACAAGGTTTTAACCGTCAGATTCGTTCGACCGGCTTCGATACGGCTCATGTTGGATCTCTCCATGTCACACCTGTAAGCCAGTTCCTGGACCGTCAGCTGACTCGCCCTCCTCAACTCCTTGATTCTCCCGGAGATATATCTTATCTCCTCCTGATAATCCATTCCCATTTCAAAAATCTTGACAAAAATTTTGCGGTACAAATTTTTATCTTTATATTTGCACCATGCGTATCATATATGATACCAACAAGCAAAAAACAGAAGCATTAACACACTGAAAGTCAAAGATCGAACACACTCATTTATTCAATCATTCCACTATGAAACACAATCTATTCAGGAATTTCACGGCATTGCTCCTGAGCGGAACAATGCTGGCCGGTGTCGGTTGTAAGGACTATGACGACGACATCGACAACATCAACAAACGTCTCGACGAGATGCAGGTGACGGTCTCCAGTCTGCCCGAGCAGATCGAGGCCATCAAGGGTTCGATCCCCGACCTCTCGTCGCTGACCTCACGCGTCGAAGACCTCGAAGGGAAACTCGAGGGCGTAACCGATCTGAAAGGCCAGCTCGACGCACTCAAGGGACTGGAAAACACCCTGAAAACGTATATCGACGATGAGATCGGCAAGGCTACGACGGCCGATGCCCTGAAAAAAACGCTGGACAACTATTATGCTACCGCTACGGCTCTGAGCGACCTGGAACTCAAGTTGACCGACATCACGAAGGACAACGGCGCAATCGACCAGGCCGTGGCTGCTGCCGTTTCCGAGATTCAGAACGATCTCTCGGATCTCGAATCGAGCATCAAGACCTGGATGGGATCGCAGATGGAGGGCTATCTCACCGCGGAAGCAACCAAAACGTATGCGGATAACGCAGCCAGTGGTGCCGTGAAAGACGTTTTCGATCAAATCAAATCGGCTCAGGGCGAGTATTACGATGCGCTTACCGATGCCGTGAAAAATGCGATTGTTGGTGAAAACGGCACCATCAAGATCGGCAAGGAGCAGCTCGACAGCGCCCTGCAGACCCTGATTGATGAGATCACACCGCTGATCAGCCGCGTTGCCGAACTCGAAGGCCGCATCCAGTCGCTGGTATACGTTCCCTCGACGCTGGAAGAGGCTCAGAACAACACGATCATGTTCAAGGGTACTTCGTGGATCAAGTTCGATGAGTCGACGAAGTTCTACCTGGACCAGACCAACAAACAGACGGCAAAGATCACCTTCCGCGTATCGCCCGCTTCGCTGGCCGGAAAGATTACGAAAGAGAACACCTCCATCGTAACCGAGAAGATCTCGAAGACCCGCGCCGGTGAGCCGCTCTTCGTGGTAACCGATGTGACCGCCGAGAAGGAGTCGGACGGTGAGGCCTACACCGGAGCATTCACGGTTACGGCCGAATGCAACTACAACTACGGCGAAGTGGATGGTGAGACTCTGGCCATCGCCCTGAACGTCAACATCGCTCCGGCTGAGGGCAGCGACAGCAAATTCGGCATCGATTACACGACCCCGTACATCGGAACCGATTATGAGGAAGGCGGCGAGATCAACAACAAACTCGTCATCGCCAAAGAGATGGAAAATGGCGCATTCGTTGAGCCCGACGGCGGCATGTACAAAACGGAGCTGAAATACAACTCGGATGAGACCGTCACCTTCCTGGATGGATTCTCGATCTACTACAAGGATGGCGACGAGTACACGGCCCTTTCGAACTGGGAAAACGCCGAGGACCTCATCGAGATCGCAGCTCCCGAGGAGAAGGCAACGACCACCGGAACGGAAAACCTGTACGAACTGGGAACGACGACTGTCAGGTTCAAGGATGCGGCAAATGGAAGCAACGTAGGCGAGATCAACTCAAAGATCACCTCGGAGCCCTTCACCTTCAACCTCGTATACAAAGAGGAGACGATTGAGGTGGGCAGCGTACAGCACGAAATCACGATTGCCGGTGACAACACGGACGTTCAGGCCGATGCCATTGCCATGACCTGGAACTATGCTGCGGCCATCTCAGATCAGCTTTACAGCAAGGAGGCCATTGATCTTGCCGAGAATGTGCTGGATCCGAAGACCTACGCCGCCATGAAGGGTTACACGCAGGCCGCCGAACTCGCAGCAGGCAAGTATACCGTAGCACTTACCAAGAACGGTCAGGCTGCCGCAGGTATCACCGCAACGATCGAACTGACAACGACGCCGAGTGTCGCAGGCGACGCACAGCAGATCAAGGTAACGCTGACAGGCGATCTGAAAGAGACGGCCACTTATGAGCTGAAGGCCGTTTACATGCACGAGGATTTGACCACCGCGACGATCAACGCCACGATCGACGTGACGGGCATGCCGACTCTCCCGAGCTATGACCTCTCGAACGAAACCACCTCCATCAAGGAGTACAAGGGTCAAAACAAGTTCGAAATGCTGGAGGGCTTCGCCGCCGCATACGCCAAGAAGGTCTGGAATGACGAGCTCGAAGCCGCATTCGGTACCGAGGAGACGCTGGCTGGCATCTTTACGGGTATCACCCCGACGGCTGCCGGCAGCGACAAGGCTACGCTGAGCGCCGAGGAGGGCAACATCTTCGTCACCTTCGAGAATGCAGCCAAGTTCGGCGAAAGCTACCAGCCGACGCTTACCTTCACCCACGGAACGATCGCAGATCTGAAGGTTCTCTTCACGAGCAAGGTCCAGCTCGCCAAACCCGCCAACGTTGAGCTGGAGGCCAACGACGCAATCATTTCGAACGGCCAGGCTACGGCTCAGACCCAGATCTCGGGCACCTCGTTCGACGTCATCGACAAGGCACTCGACGGAGCCTTCTTCTACGACCAGAGCATTGAAGGTCTGAAGGTTGTCTACAGCATCGCCACGAATCTGGATGATTTCGAGGACGGAGAGGCTCCGGCCATTGTCGACAACAAGCTGGCCTGGAACGACTGGACGGGTCTGACCCTCGACGTGAAGGCCGCACTCGAACTGAATGGCCGTCAGATCGACGAGGCTACGTTCACCGTGGCAATCAAGGATCCGATCGTCGACGCACAGATCTCGACGCTGGAGAATGTCAATGCCTCGATCTACACCGACGCAAAGAACAAGACGTTCAACGTGGCCTCGATGCTGAAACTTTCGGCCCAGAACGGCGAGAACGTATTCGCCAACAGCGACCTCGCAACGGCTATCGAAGGCAAGCCCAGCTACAAGCTGGTCGAGGAGAACCCCAACATCGAACTGACGGACGGCGTTGTCAGCCTGATCACCGACTCCTCGCTCACACTCACGGCTTTCGATGTAGAGGTTGAGGTTAATTACAGCTATAAATTCGGAAAACGCGAACCCGTCACGGTAACGGTTCACATCATTCCGGGTGCCAACCCCGCAGAGACACCGGGCAACTGATCAAAATCCCTTTAGGGAGAGGGGAATAACCGGTGATGCCGGGCGCAGAATCGAACCGCAGCGATTCGCGCCCGGCTCCTTTGTCTCCGCCGGCCGGCTCCGCCCGGAATTCACGAAAAATAATGTTTGATTTTCATAACGCGTTGTGTATCTTTGCAGGGATGAACCCCGACGGCCGCATCCGGCATACAGAGCCCCGGCTCGCCGATCGGAGCCTTAAACGTCCTGCCATGAAACGATTCATAACTCTTGTGCTGCTGATGCTCGGAATCGCACTCTCGGCCCGCGCCCGGGAGGTATTCCCTATCAACGAAGGCTGGCGCTTCTACTTCAAGACCGAGCGCACCTCCGACAATGCCCGCCATGTCACCCTTCCCCACAGCTGGAACACCGACCCCCTGGCACAGGGTTACTGGCTCGAAACAACGGGCAACTACATGAACGGCATGTACGTCCCCAAAGAGTGGGCTTCGAAACGCCTCTTCGTGAAGTTCTACGGCGTACAGAGCGTCGCCGACGTCTTCGTCAACGGAAGCCACGTCGGCACCCACCGCGGCGGCGGTACGGCCTTCGTCTTCGAGATCACCGACAAGATCCGCTTCGGAACGGACAACGCCCTGCTCGTGATGGTCAGCAACAGCTGGCGCGACGACGTGCTGCCCACCTCCACGGACATGAACTCCTACGGCGGCATCTACCGCGAGGCCGAACTCATCGTCACCGAATCCACCGCCGTCTCCCCGCTCTACTACGGCTCGGACGGAGTGCTCATCCATCCGCAGAGCGTCTCGGCAGAACGCGCCGAGGGCGAAATCGAGGTGCACCTCACCTCGCGCAGCGGAAACACCTGCATGCTCAACCTTGAAATCTCGGCTCCCGACGGCAGAACCCTCTTCACGAAACGCCAGAAGGCCAAAATCGAGGACAAACCCGTACTGATTCCCTTCCAGGTCGAGAACCCCGAACTCTGGAGCCCCGACCATCCGGCCCTCTACACCGTGACGGCTGCCATCGGCGAAGACAGCATCACCGACCGCGTAGTCGTCCGGACCGGATTCCGCTCGCTCAACGTCACCCCGGACGATGGTTTCCTGATCAACGGCGTGCGGACTCCGCTGCACGGCGTGGTGCTGCACCACGACAACGCCCTCTCGGGCGGAACCCTCGTCGCCCAGGATTACGATGCCGATCTGCAGGTCGTCCACCGCATCGGCGCCAATGCCATCCGCTCGGCCGTCATGCCCCATGCGCAGTACCTCTACGACCGCTGCGACGAAACCGGCCTGATGGTCTGGATCGACGCCCCGCTGCAGCGATCCCCCTTCCTGAGCGACATGGCCTACTTCGCAACCCCGGCCTTCGAGGAGAACGGACTGCAGCAGCTGCGCGAAATCATCGCCCAGCACATCAACCATCCTTCGGTGGTCATGTGGGGCATCTTCTCCCAACTCTGGATGCGCGGCGACGACGTAACCCCCTATCTGCGCCGGCTGAACGAGACGGCTCACACGATGGATGCCTCGCGCCCGACGGTCGCCTGCAGCGATCAGGACGGAACCGTCAACTTCATCACCGATCTGATCGTCTGGAAACAGAATGTCGGCTGGCAGCGCGGATCAACCGACGATGTGGCCGTATGGCGCGACCTGCTGCAGAAGAACTGGTCCCATCTGCGCTCGGGCGTGCAGTACGGCGAACCGGGATTCCTCGGGCACAAGAGCTACACCTCGCAGGCACTCCCCCGCTCGAACTGGCTGCCCGAAGAGCGGCAGACCCGTTTCCACGAGGAGTATGCCCGCAACCTGCAGAACGATTCGCTCTTCTGGGGGGTATGGATCGAGAGTCTGTTCGATTACGGATCTTCGCGTCGCCCCTACGGCGTGAACGGCACGGGACTGCTGACCCTCAACCGCCGCGAAGCCAAGGATGCCTTCTATCTCTACAAGGCCCTGTGGAACACCGCGGAACCCACGCTGCACATCGTCAACAAGCGGCTGCGGCTGCGCGACGGCAACATGCAGCTCTTCCGCGTCTATTCGTCGGCCGGAACCCCACTGATCATGGCAGGGGCCGACACGCTGGCCGTGACGGAGTATGCCCCGTGTCAGTACCGCACGGATTCGGTATCGCTGCAGGGCGTGGTCGAGATCAAGGCGATGGCCGGAGCGCTGCGTGACAGCGTCACGATCCGAATCGGCAACGTTCTAAAACCGAAACGGACGCCGGGCCTTCGGCGAACAGCAGGTCCGCAAACGACAAATTAGCAGCAAAGGGCATCCGGTCGGAGAAGACCTGGAAATAGGGCTCGGCCTCGAAGGCCGGGCCCTCGCTGTTTCGGCTGCGCAGGTCGAGATCGCCCGGACGGGCCTCGACGTAGCGCTCGCAGAGGGTCGGCATCGGGATCCTGGCCAGCGAGCACAGCACCTCGAGCAATCCGAGATTGTACTCCACCAGAAAGTCGTACGGCCGCGTGTAGAAGGGTTCGAAGCGTCCGGCGTAGTGGTCGAAATAGGGCGACGAGCGGTAGGAGGAGACCAGCGCCCCCCAATGCTGGTGCTGCCAGCGCTTCGAGTAGTCGAGGCGCACGTCGCGCATCGGCTGCCGAGGGCGGTTGGCGTGGCAGACGTGGGCCGTGAGCTCCATCACGCCGCCGGTGGCCAGAATCCGGGTCCGGTTGCGCTCGGAGCGTTTCACGAAGTGTTCGCCGAGGTCCACGACGCAGTCACCGCGGAGCAGGCGGGCAAAATAGGAGACCGAGGGCAGGTAGGCAAGGGGAAGTATGGTCATCGTCAGAACGGGTGATAAAGGTCAATGGGTGTATCCGGAGGCGTCGTTTCGGGCCCCGGAGAATCAGTTTCAAGTCCGGGACGGGGTCCGGGAGCGTCTGTTTCGAGAATCCGGATTGATCAGAGTATCGGAGACATCGGAGGGGTCGGGGCGTCAGTTGCAGGGCTCGGGTGCTGCCGGAGCATCGGAAGCGTCGACCCAGTCGCCGTTCTGGCGGATCAGCTCGATCAGGCGGTCGAGAGCCTCCTCCTGCGGGATGTTGCGCACGATCACCTCACGCCCCTTGTAGAGCGTAATGCGGCCCGGACCGGCTCCCACATAACCGTAATCGGCATCGGCCATCTCGCCCGGACCGTTGACGATGCAGCCCATGACGCCGATGCGGAGGTTTTTCAGGTGCGACGTACGGGCCTTGATCTCCGCAAGGGTCCGCTCGATATCGTAGAGCGTCCGTCCGCACGACGGGCAGGCGATATACTCCGTATGGGAGAAGCGCACGCGCGCCGCCTGCAGGATCATCAGCTCCAGATCGCGGATCTGCGCCGCGGTAAGGGCCGGGGCATCGATCCAGATGCCGTCGGCCAGTCCGTCGAGCAGCAGCGGCCCCAGGTCGGCCGCCGCCTTCACGGCCACCGCCTCGAGCGTGGGATCGTCATAGCGGCGCCGCACGACAACCGGTTCGTCGGGAGTCTCCAGATTCAGAATCGCCGCGCGCAGTTCGGCCGTCGGATTCCCCGACGTGGCCTCCAGGATACGGAAGCCGTCGAGCGGTTCGCCGTGGATTACGGGTACAGTGACGTGCGAACGGCGGCGGTAGGCCGTCGGCGAATAGCGTTCGGGGTGGCGGACCTCAAACACGCCAGGACGCGAAGCGAAGTGTCGGACAAGCATCTCAGCCACGGGAATCTCGTTCTCGGGCGCTTCAGTCAGCGAGACGCGGATCGTGTCGCCGATGCCGTCGGCCAGCAGCGCCCCGATCCCCACGGCGCTCTTCACGCGCCCTTCGAGACCGTTGCCCGCCTCGGTGACCCCGAGGTGGATCGGGTAGTGCATCCCCTCGGCATCCATCGCCTCGACCAGCAGCCGGTAGGCTGCCACCATCACCCGCGTGTTGCTCGACTTCATCGAAACGACTACCTGGTCGAAGTCGCGCTCGCGGCAGATCCGCAGGAACTCCATGGCCGAGACGACCATCCCCTCGGGCGTATCACCCCAGCGGTCGAAGACCCGCCGCGCAAGCGACCCGTGGTTGACGCCGATGCGCAGCGCCACGCCCCGCCGGCGGCACTGTTCGATCAGCGCCTCGAATTCGCCGTGTTCGTTGCGGTAGTTGCCCGGATTGATGCGCACCTTGTCGACGTACTGCGCCGCGATGGCGGCCACCTCCGGCACGAAGTGGATGTCGGCCACGATGGCCGTATCGAAGCCGTCGGCCCGCAACTGGCGGACGATGTTGGAGAGGTTCTCCCCCTCGCGCCGCCCCTGGGCCGTCAGGCGCACGATCCGGCCCCCGGCCCGGTCGATACGCTCGATCTGAGCCACGCTCGCCGGCGTGTCGTTCGTATCCGTATTGGTCATCGACTGCACGGCCACCGGACGGTCACCGCCGATCGTCACCTGCCCGATCCGCACCTCGCACGTCGGGCGTCGTCTGAATGTCGTCAGATCCATTTCCTGAGAGTTTTCGACAAAGATAGTACAAATTTAACTATCTTTGTCTTCGTGGAGATACTCGACAACGACATAAAGTACGTCCCGGGGGTCGGCGAGGCCCGCGCCAAGCTCCTCGACCGGGAACTGGGAATCCGTACGGTAGGCGACCTGCTCTCGCACTATCCGTTCCGATACATCGACCGCACGCGCGTCTACCGTATTGCCGAAATCACCGACTCGGCCGGACTCTCCTACGTGCAGTTCCGCGCCCGCGTCATGGGGGTCGCCTACGCCGGGGCGGGGCGCAAACGCCGCTTCACGGTCCAGGTGCAGGACGACTCGGGACGCGCCGAACTGATCTGGTTCCAGGGCATCAAGTGGATCGAAAAAAGGGTCGAGGTCGGCCGCGAGTATCTCGTCTTCGGACGCCCGAACTTCTTCCACGGCGAACTCTCGATCGCCCACCCCGAACTGGAGACCGTCGAGCAGGCCCTCTCGCGAAAGGTCGAGAGCGGCATGCAGGGCATCTACCCCTCGACCGAAAAACTCGGCAACGTCCTCGGCACGAAGGGCATGTACCAGATCGTCTGCAACGCCTGGACACTCGTCCGCGACCGCATCACGGATCCGCTGCCCGAGGCGCTCCGGCAGCAATACGGTCTCATCCCGCTGCCCGAGGCACTCTACAACATCCACTTCCCGCAGTCGCAGGAACTGCTCCGCCAGGCCCAGTACCGGCTGAAGTTCGACGAACTGCTCGGCGTACAGCTCAACATCCAGCAGCGCCGCACGGCCCGCCTCTCGAAGAGCGACGGATTCCTCTTTGCAAAGGTCGGCGGCATCTTCAACACCTTCTACAACGAGAAGCTCCCCTTCCCGCTCACCGGAGCCCAGAAGCGCGTCATCCGCGAAATACGCCGCGACACCGTCTCGGGATTCCAGATGAACCGCCTGCTGCAGGGCGACGTCGGCAGCGGAAAGACCCTCGTGGCACTGATGTCGATGCTGCTGGCCGTCGACAACGGATTCCAGGCCTGCATGATGGCCCCCACGGAGATCCTCGCCCGACAACATTTCGCCACCATCAGCAGGATGCTCGACGGACTGCCCGTGCGGGTGGCCATCCTCACCGGCGCCTCGAAGACCAAAGAGCGTCGCCAGGCCCTCGAAGGAATCGCCTCGGGGGAGGTCCAGATTCTGATCGGCACCCACGCCCTGATCGAGGACCGCGTGCAGTTCGCGAACCTCGGTTTCGTGGTCATCGACGAACAGCACCGCTTCGGCGTCGAGCAGCGCGCCCGTCTCTGGACCAAAAACGCGCAGCCGCCACACATCCTCGTGATGACCGCCACACCAATCCCCCGCACGCTGGCCATGACGCTCTACGGCGATCTCGACGTCTCGGTGATCGACGAACTGCCCCCCGGACGCCGCCCGATCAAGACCTATCACTATACGGATGCCGCCCGGCTGAAGCTCTTCGGATTCATGCGTCGGGAGATCGCCAAGGGCCGGCAGGTCTACGTCGTCTACCCGCTCATCAAGGAGTCCGAAGCGATGGACTACAAGGACCTGACGGACGGCTACGAGGCCATCTCGCGCGACTTTCCCCTGCCGCAGTACGTCACGGCCATCTGCCACGGTAAGATGAAGCCCGCCGACAAGGAGGAGTCGATGCGTCAGTTCAAGGAGGGCGAGGCACAGATTCTGGTCGCCACGTCGGTCATCGAGGTGGGGGTCGATGTCCCGAACGCCACGGTGATGGTCATCGAATCGGCCGAACGCTTCGGCCTCTCGCAGCTCCACCAGTTGCGCGGACGTGTCGGGCGCGGCGGCGAACAGTCCTACTGCATCCTCATGTCGGGCGAAAAGCTCTCGCGCGAGTCCCGTGCCCGGCTCGACGCCATGTGCGAGACGAACGACGGATTCCGCCTGGCGGAGCTCGACCTGAAGCTGCGCGGCGCCGGAGACATCAACGGCACGCTGCAGAGCGGCATGGCCTTCGATCTGAAGATCGCAAGCCCGACGGCCGACGTGCAGATCCTCACCCTTTCGCGCGAAGCCGCCGCCGCGGTGCTCGCCGCCGATCCGAAGCTCGCGCGGCCCGAAAACCGAGGCCTCGAAGCACTCCGCCGACGCTATTCCGGACGCGAAGAGTTCGATTTTTCCCGTATTTCGTAATATAATGCTCCCTAAACCCGTTTATTCCCCACAAAGAGACACCTTGCAATGAAACGATTTCTGTTCAGCATACTCCTCGCGGCAGCCGTCTCGCCCCTCTTCGCCCAGTTCTACCATCCGGGCGAAGAACTCTTCTACCGCGTGAGCTACAAGGCCAAGATGTTCCCCAATACCGAAGTCGGCGCCGTCGAGATCCGAACCTCCGAGGAGCGGAGCGACGGCCGCAACTTCTACAAGGTCGAAGGCATCGGCCGTACACTGCCCACCTACCGCTGGTTCTACAACCTCGAGGATATCTATACGGTCTGGATCGACAATCAAACGCTGCGTCCGGTCCGCTTCGTGAGCGACCTGCGCGAGGGTGACTACACCTTCCAGAGTTACTACACCTACCTGTGGCCCGACTCCACGGTCCACACCCGCTGGAAGAGCCGCCAGAACCCCTTTCAGGAGAAACGCATGCGGCTGACCAACGAGAGCATGGACGCCATCTCGCTCTTCTTCAACCTCCGTTCGGCCGAGGCCGAGGACTTCCGCGTCGACGAGGTCGGGACCCTGCAGATGATCCTGCAGGACACCATCAAGCACATCCACTACCGCTATCTGGGACGCGAAAACAAGAAGATCCGCAACATGGGCCGGTTCCGCACGCTGAAGTTCGAATGCCAGCTGGGAACCACCGAGGGATACTCGTTCACCGACGGCACAATCTTCACCATCTGGATCTCCGACGACCGGAACAAGATCCCGCTCTATATCGAGTCCCCGGTCAAGATCGGCAGCATTCAGGCCTATATCTCCGGGTTCAAGGGGCTCAAGTATCCTCTCGAAAGCCGGATCCGGTAAGCCCGGGAGGGAGCCAAAGGGCCGGGAAGCCAGGGGGGGGGCAGGAACCGGAGAGCCGGAGGACTGGGGAGCCGGAGGACAGAGGAACCGGAGGACAGAGGAACCGGATGGCCGACGGGACGGAGCAAACCACTCCGGCACCACGAACGGCAGCCCCGGCAACAAAAAGTGTTGCAAACTATCCTCCGACAACGGCTTTCAGATTCCGCTTTTTTTCATATCTTTGCCCGTAAGTATCGACAACACCCCGGTCCGGTTGCCGAAACCGCCCGCAAACCCGATCCAATCCGGCAAAACGGAGCGAAACAGGCAAACTTCGAACCGCTAAAACCAACCTTTATGGAAAACAAACAGGGATACGATCCTTCGGATTTCGAAGACGACGACTTCTCGACACCGCAGCCCGATGCCGGAAAGTCCATCCGCGGCTATCGCATCGTCATTATCATCCTTTCGGTTATTCTGGTGGCCCTCTCGGCCCTCTACTTCGGCATCCACCGCCAGCAGATGATCGACAACGAACTGCTGCGCGCCGACCGCGACTCGATCCAGAGCGATCTGGGCCGGCTGATGACCGACTACGACAACCTCCAGATCTCCAACGACTCGATCTCCCGCGGCCTGGACATCGAACGCGAACGTGCCGATTCGCTCATGACCCGACTCAAAAAGGAGCGTTCGTGGAACCTCGCCAAGATCAAACAGTATGAAAAGGAGGTCGGTACGCTGCGTACGATCATGAAGGGATACGTCCGCCAGATCGACTCGCTCAATACGCTCAACAAACAGCTCATCAAGGAGAACGTCGGATACCGCAAGGAGATCTCCACGGCCCGCCTGCGCGCCGAAATGGCCGAGGAAAAGGCCGCAGAGCTCGACAACAAGGTCAAGGTCGGCGCCGTACTCCGCGCCCGCGACATCCGCCTCTCGGCCCTCAACAGCCGCAGCAACCCCGTTTCACGCATCAAGAACGCCTCGCGCCTGCGCGTCGACTTCGTCCTCTCGGCCAACGAACTCGCCACGCCCGGAAACAAGGCCATCTACGTGCGCATCACCTCCCCGGACGGCTATGTGCTGACCACCGAGCAGATGCCCACCTTCGAATTCGAGGGCGAACGACTCAGCTACTCGGCCATGCGTGAGGTCGACTACCAGAATCAGGACCTCGAGGTAGGCATCTACTTCAATTCGACGGGTTTCGCCGCCGGAACCTACTCCGTCGAGCTCTACTGCGAAGGCCGTCTGATCGGTCAGACGCAGGTCGTCATGAAATAACGGCCGCACGAAATGAAGCGGCTGCATCGGACATGCTGCCGACCTTTCCGGGTCGGCAGCATCTTTGCACAACTGCTGCGACCCGTCGGAGAACACCCCGCATTCTTCCTCTTCGCAGCCCTCGTTCCCGACATTCTCTGACATTCTCTACGCTGTCAGCCAGGAGGAGATGAGCTTCTTCATCGACCGCAACCTGGTGCTCCGGGAGACCAACCCACAGGAGAGCAGCGAATTCCTGAAGACCTACAGCACCTCGACGAGCTGCATTCTGCTGACGCTCTTCTTCCTGCTGCTGGTGGCCGAACACGACACCCTGATCCGGGAATAGCCCTCCGACGGCACGCAACGGGGCCCGCTCCAGGACAGAAAAACCCTGCAACTTGACGTTGCAGGGTTTTTCCATACGAAAGGGCGCGGCTTCCGAATCAGCGGATGCCGCACTTGCGCAGCACCTTCAGCAGTTCGGGCTGCAGATTCTGCGCCCAGCGCCAGTAGCCCAGATCCGAAGGGTGGGTACCGTCGGCCGAGGTGACATGGTCGGTGCCCGTCAGATCCCGGGCGTCGATGAAATAGACGTTGTCGAACTGCTCCATGGCCCGGGCCATCATCTCGCGGGCCGCCGCACGCTTGGCCTCCTCGCGGGCCCGGCTCCCGAGGTTGAAGTTGCCGCTCTCACGGTAGATCGTCTGCACGAAGATCAGCGGCGTCGCGGGCAGTTTCTCGCGGATACGGGCAATGAAGGGGATCAGCCGCTCGCGGATCATCTCCGCGCCCGGATTCGAGAAGCCGTCGAAGACCATCGCATCGGCATCCTTCACGTCGGCCAGGTAATCGGCAAAATAGGGCTGCAGCTTGCAGTTGCCGCTGCAGGCAATGCTGCAGAAATAGAGCCCCGTGTTGCGCTCGATCTGCATCGGGTAGCTCATTCCCGCGCGGCTCGTGCTCACGCCGTGCGTGAAGCTCGATCCGAAGATCACGATCTTGTGCCGGAAGGGGTTCTCCATCGGCGTGATTGTCGCCGCGGAGTCCACGCCGATCTGCAGCGACAACAGTTCGCTGTAGTTGGGCAGATACAACAGGCACTCCTTCTGCGTGGTGTCCATCTCTTGGATGAGCGTGAATGTCCGACCGCGCCGGCCGGCCGCCTGCGACGCCGCATAGAGCCATTCGCCATCCTTGCGGATATAGAGGTCGAATCCCTCCGAGGCGACACGCGGCGTGCTCGTCCCGCCGTAAACGAACGACGAATAGACCGGGCGCATGTCGAGACGGCTGGAATTGGTCTTGAACACCAGCGCAAGACCCGCCGAACAGCGGACCTGCTGGTTCTCCGTGGGGGTGAAGCCCTTGTAAAGGGTCGTGTCGATCCGATGATAGGGGTGCGAAGTCGGCAGCGCCTTGCCGATCAGTGTCAGTTGCGTCGCATCAACGAAGCGCACCTGGGCTCCCGCGACGGCGGCCGTCAGCAGTACGGCGGCCAACAGAATCACTTTTTTCATGGTCTCTTTCAGTAGTTGTGGGTTGTTAGGGTCGATTCCCGAATTTTCAAATTCCAAAAAGGGCGGAGTCCGAAAACTCCGCCCGTCATTCCTTCCGATCGAAAGCTTACTGGATATGTCCCTGCTCCTGCCAGATCAGCGCCGAGGCGCCCAGAATGGCGGCATTCTTGCCCTGAATGCCGCTCGGCAGCAGCTTCACCTTGTTCTTGAAGACGAAGAGCATGTTCTCCTCCATGTACCACTGCGTGGGTTCGAAGAGCAGTTTGCCCGCCTTCGACAGGCCGCCGAAGAGGAAGATCGCCTCCGGCGAGGTGATCGTCACCACGTCGGCCAGCGCCCGGCCCAGCATCTCGCCCGTAAAGCGGAAGGCCTCCTTGGCGATGGGGTCCCCCTGCTCGGCGGCGGCCGAAATCATCGAGGCGTCGAAATCGTCGAAGGCAATGCTGCGCAGCTTGCTGGGAACATTCATCCGGGCCATCAGCTCGAAGGCCGTACGCTTGATGCCCGTCGCCGAAACGTAGGTCTCCAGGCAGCCCCGCCGTCCGCATCCGCACTCACGACCGTTGCGCTCGACTATGACGTGGCCGAATTCACCGGCAAAACCGTCGTGTCCGTAGATCATCTCGCCGTTGGAGACAAAACCCGAACCCAGACCCGTACCGAGCGTAATCATCACGAAATCCTTCATCCCCTTGGCATTGCCGTAGATCATCTCACCGATGGTGGCGGCGTTGGCGTCGTTGGTCACGACGGTCTTCACGCCGTTGAAGCGGCGCGAAATGTCGTCGGCCAGCGGGAAGATCCGACGAGACTCGTCGGGATTGGAATCCCCCTCGCGAAATTTCCACAGGTTGGCCGGAGACTCGATCGTCCCCTTGTGGAAGTTGGCGTTGGGGGCGCCGATGCCGATACCCGCCAGTTCATACTCGAACGACAGACTCTGCGCCAGGGCCCGGAGCGAATCGCAAAGTTCCTCGACATAGGCCGGATAATCATCCACACAGGGATATTTCTTGGTCGAGATGACCGATTCGGCATACAGATCGCCGTTCTCGTCCACCAGACCAAAGGCGGTGTTGATACCTCCGATATCCACACCGATAGCGAGTTTTTTCATGATTTTATCTTCAGTTAAAGTTCGATTTATCCTTTCAAAGTTAAAGGAAAATTCGGCCATTCCAAAGTTTTTTCCTATTTTTGGGTCAACTTTGATCCGAAAAAAACGTCCCGAAACCATGCTGAACAACGAGCAACTGCTCCAATCCATCGAAAATTATCTGGCTCAGACCGACTTCCCGGCCGAACCCGAACTCCTCTATGCACCGATCGGTTATTCGTTGGCCGGCGGAGGCAAACGGCTTCGTCCGATGCTTCTGGCCCTGGCCTGCGGCATCTTCTCGGACGACATCCAGCAGGCTCTCCCGGCGGCCGCGGCCGTCGAGGTTTTCCACAACTTCACGCTCCTGCACGACGACATCATGGACAACGCCGCCATGCGCCGCGGAAAACCTTCGGTCTACGCCAAATGGGGACAGAATGTCGCCATCCTCTCGGGTGACGCCATGCTCATCTGCGCATACCGCCTGCTGGGCGCCATTCAGCCCCGCTTCCTGCCGCAGGTCCTCGCCGTGTTCAACACCATGGCCCTCGAGGTCTGCGAAGGTCAGCAGTACGACATGGATTTCGAAACCAAGTCCAAGGTCTCCGTGGTCGAGTACATGCACATGATCGAACTGAAAACCTCGGTACTGCTCGCCGGGGCGGTCGTCATCGGAGCCACCCTCGGCGGCGCCTCCGAAGAGGAGTGCCGAAAACTCCGCCGATTCGCCATCGAACTCGGACTGGCCTTCCAGCTGCAGGACGATCTGCTGGACAGCTACGGCGACGAACGCCTCGGAAAGGCTATCGGCGGCGATATCCTCGAAGGCAAGAAGACCTATCTGATGATCACGGCCATGAGCCACGCCGACGAGCCCACGCGCGAGGTGCTCCGCTCGACCTACCGCAACGCCAGCCTCTCCGACCGCGAGAAGATCGACACCGTAAAGGCCATCTACGACCGGCTCGACATCCCACGCCTCACGGAGCAGCAGATCTCCGTGCGTTTCGAACGCGCCCTGTCGCTCCTCGACACCCTGTCGGTCGGGGCGGAACGCACCCGCCAGATGCGCGAATTCGCCGCCGGACTGATGGGTCGCAAACATTGAGCCAAGCATGAAACGTTCGGATATCGAAATCATGGCCCCCGTGGGCTCCTGCGAGTCGCTGGCCGCAGCCATTCAGGCCGGTGCCGACGCCGTCTACTTTGGGGTCGGAAAGCTCAACATGCGCTCGGCGTCGGCCGCCAACTTCACGCTCGACGACCTGGAGCAGATCGCCTGCACGGCCCGGCAGGCCGGCGTCAAAAGCTATCTGACCGTCAATACGGTGGTCTACGAGGATGAGATCGCCGACCTGCACGCCGTCATCGACCGCGCCCGCCGGGCCGGCGTCGACGCCATCATCGCCTCCGACATGGCCGCCATCCTCTATGCGCGGCAGATCGGGCAGGAGGTCCATATCTCCACACAGTGCAACATCTCGAACTCCGAAGCCGTACGCTTCTACGCCCAGTGGGCCGACACGGTGGTGCTGGCCCGCGAACTGACTCTCGAACAGGTGGCCGAAATCCACCGCCGCATCGAGGCGGAACAGATCCGCGGTCCGCGCGGCGAACTGGTTCAGATCGAGATGTTCGCCCACGGAGCCCTCTGCATGTCGGTCTCGGGCCGCTGCTACCTCTCGCTCTACGAAACCGGATGCTCGGCCAACCGCGGCGCCTGCCGCCAGTTGTGCCGCCGAAAATACACCGTCACCGACAAGGAGACCGGCGCCCAGCTGGACATCGACGGCCGCTACGTCCTCTCGCCGAAGGATCTCTGCACGATCGACTTCCTGGACAGGATGATCGGCGCCGGAGTCCGCGTGCTGAAGATCGAGGGACGCGCCCGCGGCGCGGAGTATGTCAAGCGCGTTGTCTCGTGCTACGACGAGGCGCTCCGCGCCCTCGAGGCCGGATGCTACACCCCGGAACTGGCCGCCGGACTCAAGGAGCGGCTTCGCGAGGTCTTCAACCGCGGATTCTGGGAGGGATACTACGCCGGACGCCCCGTCGCCGAACACAGCACCGCCTACGGTTCGTCGGCCACCAAGCGCAAGGTCTATGTCGGCAAGGTGGTCAACTTCTACAAAAAACTCTCCGTCGCCGAGGTGGCCGTCGAGGCCTCGACCCTGACGGTCGGCGAGCAGATCTTCTTCCTCGGAGCCACGACCGGTGTGGCCGAACAGACGCTCACCGAACTCCACGGGCCCGACGGAAAGCCCTGTCAGCAGGTCTCGCAGGGCGAGCTCTGTGCCATTCACACCCCGGGAGTGATTCGGCGCGGCGACCAGCTCTACAAGTTCGTCGACGCCCAATAACCCAGGGGCCCGAGAAGGGGAGGGGTGAGCTGGTGGCAGATCAGAAGCAGGAGAGAAGCGAACCGGGAGCAGGACAGAGGTGGACCGGAAGCAGGATAAAGGCGGGCCGGGAGCAGGAGAGGCAAACCGAAGACAGGATAGGAGAGGCCGGAGGCACACAGGAACAGACCGGGCGGATCGGGGACAGACCGGGCGGACAAGCAGCAGGCCGGAAAGCGCCGAAAGCTGATCGGAGAGTGCCAAGAGCAAATCGGAGAGTGCCAGAAGCTGATCGGGGAATGCCAGAAGCTGATCGGGGAATGCCAGAAGCTGATTGGCCGGTGAAGGCAAAAAGCCGGAAAGCCCCGGCCACAAGAAGGCTCTCCCGGCAGTCAGGACCCGGCAAGCGATATCGGAGACGGTTCAGCGTCTCCGTTTTTTTCATACCTTTGCGGCGATGTTTACCTCCCCGCACATATCCACACCGGCCGACGGACTGCCGATGCCCCGCAGGCTGGGCGCCATTCTCGCCGTCTCGTTCGGAGTCTCTCTCTCGGTCATCGACGGCTCGATCGCAAACGTCGCCCTGCCCACCATCAGCTCCCAGCTCGGCGTCTCGGCCGCCGACTCCATCTGGATCGTCAACGCCTATCAGTTGGCCATCATGGTCTCGCTGCTCTCCTTCTCGGCGCTGGGCGACGTGATCGGTTACCGCAAAATATACATCGCCGGTCTGGCCCTCTTTACGGTGGCATCGGTCGGTTGCGCCCTGGCCGGATCGTTCCAGGCTCTGGTGCTGGCCCGCGTCATGCAGGGTTTCGGAGCCTCGGCCGTCACCTCGGTCAACACCACGCTCGTCCGGTTCATCTATCCCGGAAACCAACTCGGACGAGGGCTGGGTATCAATGCCACGGTGGTCGCCGTCTCGTCGGTCGCCGGACCTACGATCGCCGCCGGAATCCTCTCCGTGGCCCATTGGCCCTGGCTCTTCGCCGTCAACATTCCCGTCGGACTGGCGGCCCTGATCCTCAGCCACCGATTCCTCCCCTCGAACCCCGTCAAGGATGCCGCCCACCACTTCAGCTGGCGCGACGCCCTGATGAACGCCCTCACCTTCGGTCTGATGATGGCCTCCATCGAAGGCTACTCCCACGGCCTCGACCCGCGGCTCCTCTCGGTCGGAATCGGTGCGCTGCTCATCATCGGATTCTTCTTCATCCGCTCGCAGCTGCGCGAAACCTATCCGATTCTGCCCTTCGACCTGCTGCGCATCCCGATCTTCTCGGTCTCGGTGCTCACCTCGATCTGCTCGTTCCTGGGGCAGATGCTTGCCATGGTGGCCCTTCCGTTCTACCTGCAGCACTCCTGCGGCTACAACGACGTCCAGACCGGCCTGTTGCTCACGGCCTGGCCCGCCATCATCATGATCGTGGCTCCGGTGGCCGGCATGCTCGTCGAGCGCATCCACGCCGGACTGCTCGGAGGCCTCGGACTCACGGCCATGGCCGCCGGACTCTTCCTGCTGGCCTGGCTGCCCGAAAACCCCTCGCAGGGCGACATCGTCTGGCGGCTGATGCTCTGCGGTGCCGGTTTCGGATTCTTCCAGTCGCCCAACAACAGCATCCTGATCGCCTCGGCACCCCCGTCGCGCAGCGGTTCGGCCAGCGGCATGCTCGCTACGGCCCGGCTGGTCGGCCAGACGACCGGCGCAGCCCTGATGGCCCTGCTCTTCCATCTCGTCCCGACGAACAGCACCCACGCCGCCCTGATGCTCGCCGGCGCATTCGCCATCGCCGCTGCGCTGATCAGCTTCTCGCGCCTCTCGCTGCCGCTGCCCGAGGGATTGACCCGCAAACGCAAACAAAAGGTATGAGACTGCACCCGATACGGCTTCGGCTCTCCCTGCTGTCGGCGCTGCTCTCCGCCCTGCTCCCGGCGGCAGCCCAACCGACCGATTCGACGGACTTCATCCGCCCGCCCTGGCTCCGCGAGGGCGATACCGTCGCGATCGTCGCGCCGGCCGGCAAACTCTCCGAACGGGTCGACACGGCCCGCATCCGCCAAAAATTCGGAGAGTGGGGGTTGCAGGTCCGTTTCGGCACCTGTCAGAATCCCGACAAAAAAGCCTACTTCGCCGCACCGGACAGCGTGCGCGCCGAGGAGCTGCAACGAGCAATCGACGATCCGTCGGTAAAAGCCGTCATCGCCTGCCGCGGCGGATACGGTTCGGTACGACTGCTGCCCCGGCTGCGGCTCGACGCGCTGCGCCGGCATCCGAAATGGATCGTCGGATTCAGCGATATCACCACACTGCATCTGGCCTTGCGCCGGCTCGGAATCGAGAGTATTCACGGCCCGATGCCCGGCGGTTTCCGCTTCGAGGAGGAGAAAACGGGCGCTTCCCGGAAGACGGGATCCGCAAGAACGACTCCCTCCGACCGGAGTCGGGCAACCGCGGAGCCAAAAGAGAGACGGTCGGAATCCTGCAAGACAACAGGACTGACGGCAAGGGGTCAAGGCGCCGGAAGACCGCATGCGGCGGAGCCGGAAGACGACTCGTCGGAATCTCTGCGCGAAGCCCTCTTCGGAGAGGTGCATTCGATCGCGGCGGAGCCCCATCCGCTCAATTCGCCCGGCGAGGCGCGCGGACGTCTGGCCGGCGGAAACCTCACGGTGATCTGTGCCGCTAACGGAACCCCCGAAGCACTGCAGGCCGACACGCCGACGATTCTCCTGATCGAGGAGATCGGCGAATCGGCCTACCGCATCGACCGCATGATGCAGAGTCTCGCGCGCTGCGGCGTGCTCGAACGGCTGCGGGGCGTCGTCGTGGGACACTTCACCCGCACGGCCGGCTGCGAGCGATTCGGGGTCGAGGAGCCCGAGGCCCTGCTCGATGCCTATCTCCGGCCGCTGGGTATACCGGTCGCCTACGGATTCCCGGTCGGGCACCAGGAGCCCAATCAGGCCCTCTATCTGGGTCACGAGGTGCGGCTGGAGGTCGGAGCGGAGGGCGCCCGGCTCGATTTCGGAGATGACCGATAGCTCGGAGCCGGAGGAGACGGTACCGTCCGGCAGACAAAAAAATCGCGCAAATTTGACTTTCTCGCCCGGCTTTTGTTATCTTTGTGGAAAACTCTACGCTTTATGTTCTCCGCAAAAACCTATACCGCGCGCCGCCGCGAGCTGCGCACCCGAATCGGAGAGGGCATCATCTTGCTGCCCGGCAATACGCTGGCTCCGAACAACTACCCCAACAACGCCTACTACTTCCGTCAGGATTCGACGTTCCGCTACTACTTCGGACTGAACGTCCCGTCGGTGGTCGGCCTGATCGACGCCGACTCGGGCGAAGAGGCCCTCTACGGCGACGACTTCACCGTCGAAGACATCATCTGGACCGGCCCCCAGCCCACACTCTGCGAACTGGGTGCCCAGGTCGGCGTGACGAAGACCTTCCCGACGGCCGATCTGCCCGCCCGCCTGCGCAAGGCCATCGCCCTGGGCCGCAAGATCCACTACCTGCCCCCCTATCGCGGCGAAACGAAACTCCTGCTCTCCGAACTGCTCGGAATCAAACCCGCGGCGCTGCACGACTACAAATCGGTCGATCTGATGTTCGCCGTGGCCGAGATGCGCGAAAAGAAGAGCGCCGAAGAGATCGAAGCCATGGAGCGCGCCTTCCACATCGGATACGAAATGCACACGCTGGCCATGAAGATGTGCCGCCCGGGGGTCATCGAACGCGAAATCGCCGGCGCCATCGAAGGCGTCGCCAAGTCGATGGGACAGGGCGTCTCGTTCCCCTCGATCGTCTCGCAGCACGGTGAAACACTCCACAACCTCAACTCCGAAGGGGTGCTCGAGGAGGGACGTCTGCTGCTGTGCGATGCCGGCGGAGAGAGTCTCGAGGGCTACTGCTCGGACCACACCCGAACCTATCCCGTCAGCGGACGGTTCACCCAGAAGCAGAAGGATATCTACAACATCGTCCTGGCCGCCCACGACCACGTGGCCCGCATCGTCAAACCCCACATGATGTACACCGAAGTGCACAACGCCGCCTACACCATACTGGCCGAAGGTCTGGTCGGACTGGGGCTGCTCAAGGGTTCGCCCGCCGATGCCGTCGCGTCGGGGGCCATGACCATGCTCATGCCTCACGGCCTGGGACACGGTCTGGGAATGGACGTTCACGACTGCGAGGCCATGGGCGAACGGTCGTTCGACTTCTCGGCGATCGCCGAACGCGCCGCTCAGTCCGGAACCTGCGTCTACCGAGCCGCCTGGCGCATCGAACCCGGTACGATTCTGACCGATGAACCGGGACTCTACTTCATCCCCGCCCTGATCGACAAGTGCCGCGCCGAGGGACTCTATCAGGGTATTGTCGACTACGACGCCCTGGAGGCCTACCGCGACTTCGGCGGCATCCGCATCGAGGACGACATTCTGGTCACCGAAACCGGAAGCCGCATCATCGGCGACCGCAAAATCCCGGCTTCCGTCGAGGAGCTGGAGGCCGTTGTCGGAAAATAAAGACGCGTCAAACGATGAAAAAACTGTTGTTCGCCTGCTGCATCGCCCTGCCGCTCCTCGCCGGAGCCCAACGCCCGGCCGACTGGGCCGACTATGGCCGCTACGCCGAAGCCAACGCCCGACTCGAAAAGGCCCCCGTCGTGGTATTCATGGGCAACTCGATCACCGACGGATGGGACAATGCCCATCCGGAGTTCTTCACCGACCACAACTTCGCCTGCCGCGGAATCGGCGGGCAGGTCACCTCGCAGATGCTCTGCCGCTTCCGCGCCGACGTGATCAACCTCCACCCTGAGGCGGTGGTGATTCTGGCCGGAACGAACGATCTGGCCCAGAACAACGGTCCGATCGAAATGGAGCACATCGTCGAAAACATCGTCTCGATGGCCGAACTGGCCCGTGCGGCCGGAATCCGACCGATCCTCTGTTCGGTGCTCCCCGCCGGGAAATACCCCTGGCGACCCGAGATCGAAGGGGTGGCCGAAAAGATCCGTCAGCTCAATGCCCTTCTGAAGGCATGGGCCGACGAACAGGGCGTCACGTGGGTCGACTATCATGCGGCGATGGATGCCGGCGACGGCTCGATGCGCAGCGAGCTGACCCGCGACGGCGTGCACCCCACCCGTCAGGGATACGATCTGATGGAGCAGGTCATCGCTCCGGTTCTCAAGGAGTACGAATCCGGCAACGGACACTGATCCGACCCGCTCCGAAGCCCCGAAAATCGCCCCCAAAGGGCGATTTTTTCGTTTCCGGTGGTTGTTTTTCCCGATTATTTCGTATATTTATAGTCGCGTGCCTGAAAAGGCACGGCCAACAGCAACGAAACCAAAAACCTAAAACTTTCGGAATATGAAAAACTATTCAGCCAAGGAGATCAAAAACATTGTACTGATCGGTGCCCCGGGCACGGGGAAAACGACCCTTGCCGAAGCGATGGCTTACGAGGGGAAAGTCATCGACCGCAGGGGTAGTATCGAGACCAACAACACGCTCTCGGACAATACGGATATCGAGCACGAATACAAACGCTCGATCTACTCCACGATCCTCTTCACCGAATTCATGGACCGAAAGCTCAACATCATCGACTGCCCCGGTTCGGACGACTTCTGCGGAAGCCTCTTCTCGGCCTTCAAGGTCGGCGACGTCGGCGTATTCCTCTTCAACGCCCAGAACGGCTGGGAGGTCGGCAGCGAAATCCAGGCCCGCTACGCCCGTCTGCTCAAAAAACCCGTCATCGGCGTCATCAACCAGCTCGACGCCGACAAGGCCTCGTTCGAGTCGACCTTCGAGTCGATCAAGGCCGCCTCGCGCGTCAAACCCGTCATCATCCAGTATCCCGTCAACCAGGGTCCCTCGTTCAACGCCTTCATCGACGTGCTGCTCATGAAGATGTACCGATTCAAGGACAACGACGGCCACCGCGAAGAGCTCGAAATCCCCGCCGAGGAGATGGAAAAGGCCATGGAACTCAACAAGGAACTCGTCGAAATGGCCGCCGAGCACGACGAGGCCCTCATGGAACTCTACTTCGAGAAGGGAACCCTCACGCAGGACGACATCCGCGCCGGTCTGAAGATCGGCGTCTCGAAACGCGAGGTGATGCCCATCTTCTGCGCCAGCGCCAAACGAGACATCGGAACGAAACGTCTCATGGAGTTCATCATCAACGTTGCCCCCGGTCCGCTCAAGGCCCCGGCATTCCTCTCCACCGAGGGCGAGGAGATTCCGGCCGACGAGTCCGCTCCCGCCGTCGCATTCGTCTTCAAGAGCCAGATCGAACAGCACATCGGTGAGATCACCTACTTCCGCGTCATCCGCGGCAAGATCACCGAGGGTACGGAACTCGTCAACACCCGCACCGGAAACAAGGAGAAACTCTCGCAGCTCTTCGCCGTGGCCGGCAAGAACCGCATCAAGGTCACCGAACTCTCGGCCGGCGACATCGGCTGCACGGTCAAACTCAAGGGCACGCGCACGAACGACACCCTCTCGGCCGCCACGGATCCCGTGACGATCGAACCCATCGTCTTCCCCGAACCCCGTTACCGCGCCGCCATCAAGTGCAAGGAGCAGAGCGACGAAGAGAAGCTCGGCAAACTGCTCAACGACGTCCGGTATGAGGATCCGACCATTCTGGTCGAGTACTCCAAGGAGTTGAAGCAGACCATCGTCCAGGGACAGGGCGAACACCACCTGAATATCCTCCGCTCGCGCATCGAGAAGGAGAACAAACTCCCCTACGAGTATATCGCTCCGAAGATCCCCTATCGCGAAACCATCACCAAGGTCGCTCAGGCCGACTACCGCCACAAGAAACAGTCGGGTGGCGCCGGACAGTTCGGCGAGGTGCACATGATCATCGAACCCTACTACGAGGGAATTCCCGAACCCAAGAACTACAAGATCCCCGGCAAGGGTGACATGGTGGTCAACATCAAGAACAAGGAGGAGTACGATCTGCCGTGGGGCGGCAAACTCCAGTTCTACTCGGCCATCGTCGGCGGAGCGATCGACGCCCGCTTCATGCCCGCCATCCTCAAGGGTATCATGGAGAAGATGGACCAGGGCCCGCTGACGGGTTCCTACGCCCGCGACATCCGCGTCATCATCTACGACGGCAAGATGCACCCGGTGGATTCGAACGAAATCTCCTTCAAGCTCGCCGCCCGGAACGCCTTCAAGGAGGCCTTCCGAAACGCCGGGCCCAAGATCATGGAGCCGATCTACAACGTCGAGGTCCTCGTGCCGAGCGAGTACATGGGCGCCGTGATGTCGGATCTGCAGAACCGCCGCGCCATGATCGCCGGCATGGAGTCCGACAAGGGTTTCGACCGGCTGAACGCACTCGTCCCCCTGGCCGAACTCTACCGCTACTCGACGACCCTCTCGTCACTCACCTCCGGATCGGCCACCTACACCATGAAGTTCTCCTCCTACGAGCAGGTGCCCTCCGACGTCCAGGAGAAGCTGCTCAAGGCATACACCGACACCGACGAGGATTGAGCCCCGGCGTCGTAAAACCCCGTGCGGAGGGCGGACGGCCATCAGGCGGTCCGCCCTCGCTCTTTTCCGGGGCAGAGCCTGGATGCACAGAGAAAGGGTCCGGAAGCACAGAGGCAGGACCGGGCGGCGCAGGATGGGATGCGGCGGGACGAAACAGGCGGAACAAGCAAGACAGGCAAAGAAGAAAGAAGAAGGAGAAGGCGGGGACAGCAGGAATGACGGGGACGGCGGAGACGGCAGGAACAGCGGGAATGGCGGGGGATCAGCCCACAGAATCAGCAGTTTTGAACAATAAGGGCGATTCCGACCGGCCGAATGCCCCCAATCGGAGGATGTTTCCGACAGGGCGATGTTAAATTAACGTTAACAATCCCTTTCAATTCCGTTTCATCGGGAAAAATCCAGTAAATTTGTTCTCAAATTGCACTAAAACCAAACATGAGCGAAATCTACACCTTCATCGTCGGTATTCTGGGAATTCTCGCTGTTTCTGGTCTTTTCGTCGGCGTGACGAACGACGCCGTCAACTTCCTCAACTCCGCCATCGGATCCAAGGCCGCTCCCATGCGGGTGATTCTCGCCGTGGCCTCGATCGGCATCATCGTCGGAGTGGTCACCTCCAGCGGCATGATGGAGGTCGCACGAAGCGGCATGTTCAACCCCGGACTCTTTACCTTCCACGAGGTGATGATGCTCTATCTGGGCGTCATGTTCGCAAACGTCATCCTGCTCGACCTCTACAACTCCTGGGGACTCCCGACCTCGACCACCGTCTCGCTGATCTTCTGTCTGCTGGGCTCGGCCATCGCCGTCTCGATCTACAAGATCTCGAACGACCCCGCGCAGGGAATCACCTCCCTCGGACAGTACATCAATACCTCCCGGGCAATGGGTATCGTCTCGGCCATCCTCCTCTCAGTGGTCATCGCCTTTACCTGCGGAACGATCATCATGTATGTCTCCCGACTCATCTTCTCGTTCCGATACACGGCCCTCTTCCACCGATACGGCTCGCTCTGGTGCGGCGCCTCGCTCACGGCCATCATCTACTTCGCCGTCTTCAAGGGGCTGAAATCGATCCTCGACGGGCACGCCTTCATCGAGTGGATCGACACCCACCTGCTGCTGGCCATCTTCATCTGCTGGATCGTCTGCTCGCTCGTGCTCTTCTTCATCCAGCAGCTCAAGATCAACATTCTGCGCATCACGATCCTCTCGGGAACATTCGCCCTGGCGCTGGCATTCGCCGGAAACGACCTGGTGAACTTCATCGGCGTCCCCGTCGCCGGATTCGACGCCTACTCCATCGCCCACCATACGGGTGACGCCGGCATGCTCATGGAGCCCCTCAACGAAAACGTCCCGACCAACTTCCTGATCCTGCTCGCCGCCGGGGCCATGATGATCCTCACGCTCTGGACCTCGAAAAAGGCCATGCACGTCACCGAAACCGAACTCTCGCTCTCGGCCCAGGGCGACGAAGGGCAGGAGCGATACGGCTCGTCGCTCTTCTCGCGCACGATCGTCCGCGCCGCCCTCAACATCAATGCCGGCGTCGAACGCGTCATCCCCCCCAGAGTCCGCAAGGCCATCTCGCGGCGATTCGAATATGAGGATGTCGAGCACAGCGGAGCCCCCTATGACATGATCCGCGCCACGGTCAACCTCACCACCTCGGCCCTGCTCATCGCCATGGCCACGTCGCTCAAACTCCCCCTGTCGACCACTTACGTCTGCTTTATGGTGGCCATGGGCTCGTCGCTCGCCGACCGCGCCTGGGGGCGCGAAAGCGCCGTATACCGCATCTCGGGCGTCATGACCGTCATCGCCGGGTGGTTCATCACCGCCCTGGGCGGATTCTTCATCGCGCTGGTGGTCGGGTTCGCCCTGATTTACGGCGGAACCCCGGTCTTCATCATCATCACCATCCTCTGCGGATGGATGCTCATTCACAGCAACTTCCTCAAGAAGGACAAGACCAATGCCGCGGAGCGCCAGCAGATCAAGACCAACGAGGATATCATCGCCGATCTGCGAGACGAGGTCTGCTCGACGATGGAGTCCGCCACGAAGATCTATGACCGCACGCTGATCGCCGTCTTCAAGGAGAACCGAAAGGTCCTGCGCGACATGGTCAAGGAGTCGAACGACCTCTTCTACCGCTCGCGCGAGCGGAAATACTCGCTGCTCCCCACGCTGAAAAAGCTCCAGGGCGAGGATGTCAACACGGCCCACTACTACGTGCAGGTCGTCGACTACCTCAACGAGATGACCAAGGCCCTGATGCACATCACGCGCCCGGCCTTCGAACACATCGACAACAACCACGAAGGCATGTCGATGGACCAGACCCGCGATCTGATGTCGATCAACGACGACGTGGAGTCGATTTACCGCCGCATCAACCAGATGCTGCGCGAGGGTGACTTTTCCGAAATCGAGACCGTACTGACGATGCGCGACCAGCTCTTCGAGTCGATCGCCGACGCCATCAAGTCCGAGCTGACGCGTATCAACGAGGCCAAGTCCAACACCAAGGCCTCGATGCTCTATCTGACGATCCTGACCGAAACCAAGAACATGGTGCTCCAGTCGCGCAACCTGCTCAAATCGCAACAGTACTTCCTGAAGCACCTTTCCGGTCCCGTCGCCAAAACCTGGATCAAATAAACCGGGCAAAGCATCCAAAGGCCGAGTCGTAAGAGGGGGGGGGAGAAGGACGAAAGAGCAGTGCAGAAGGAGCGATAAAGAAGGGGCAGCAAAAGAGGCCGCAACAAGGAGGAACGGTGAAAGGGATGCGGTAAAGATGGAGCGGCAAGAAGGGACGGTAAAGGCAGGCCCTCAACAAAAGGGAAGCCTCAAAAACGGAAAAACATGGATATTGCAAAAGCCAAACGACGCGAAAATATCGCCGAATACATTCTCTACCTCTGGCAGCTGGAGGATCTGATGCGGGCGCTGCAGTTCAGCCCCGAGGCTATCTACTCGACACTGATCGCCCCGCGCAAAGACATCGCCGAAGAGCAGAAACACATCTTCCTGATGTGGTACCTCGACCTGGCAACGCTGCTCCAACAGGAGGGCAAGGAGGAGAAGGGACATCTCGAACACACGCTCCATCTGATTCAGGATCTCCACGACCTGCATCTGCAACTGTTGAAACTCCCCGTCGGCGAACACTACCGGCAAACCTATGCCCGGCTCGAACCCGAACTGCCGCGGCTGAGAGCCGTGATCGGCAACCCCGGCATGAGTGATACCGAACTCTGCTTCCGGGCCCTCTACGCCTCCATGCTCTACCGAATCAAGGGCGAGGGCAACAAATCGGCCGTAACCGATACGCTGGAGTTCATCTCGCCGGTGATTGCTGAACTGGCCGACCTGTACGGCAAGGTCGAGCGCGGCGAAATCGACCTCTTCAAGAACGATTCCGAGGTGCCCAAGGGCGAATAGGGCGGGGTCTCCGGGGCCAAAAACGGAAGAGAACCGCGTAAAAAGAAAGGAGACAGTGGTGAGGGAGAGAGGAAAGGGAGAAGAGGGAGAAAAGAGGGGAAGAGCAAGGAGAAGGAGTGGAAGAAAGAACAAGAAGAGAGAACAAGAAGAGAGAGCAAGGAGGAGCGGCCGAAGTGAGGCCGGAGAATGGATACAAAAAAACGGATCGACCTGACGGTCGATCCGTTTTTGTCTGAAGAGGAGCCGGGGCTATGCAATATCCAGCCCCATGATGTAGTCGTTCATGTAGAAACCCCCGCCGATCGGGAAATCCCCCTCGCGCAGACGCCGCATGCCCATGTGTTCATAGAAGTGCAGGGCCCGGTTATGACGGTTGACATTCAGTTCCAGACGACACGGCGTCGGTGAGAGGCGCCGCACATGCGCAACGGCCTGCCGGAAAAGACGGCCTCCGATACCGTGACCCTGGGCCTGCGGCAGCACATAGATCTTCTGCAGGTGAAAAAGAGCCTCACCCTCTCGTTCGACGGAGACATAGCCGCACGGCGCACCGTCGAGAAAGGCCAGATAGAAGCAATGTCCTTCGCGGAACTGTGTGCGGAGACTCTCCTCCGAATACATCCAATCCATCATGTAGTCGAGCTGCGACGGGGTGAGAATCTCACGGTAGGTGGCCGGAAAGGCAACCTCGGCAACCTGCCGGATCAGCGGAATGTCGGACTCCGAGGCCCGGCGCAGATAGACGTGCTGCAAGGCCTGCCATTCGTCACGACTCAGGCACAGGATCTCACCCATCTGCGGCAAACCGCCGGCGAGATCCTGCAACCCGGATTCGGTCCGAAGATAACGAAAGCCGCACTTCTCCATCACGCGTCGCGAAGCTTCGTTTCCGACAAAACAACTGCCCCAGAGCGCCGTCAGCTCCAGCTCCTCGAACGCACGGCGAACCATCTCGCCCAAGGCCTCCGGCATCAGACCACGGCCTCGCCACGACGTACCGATCCAATAACCGACCTCGGCTTCGGTTGCTCCGAGCCGGAAATGACTCGACGACGGAAAGAGCAATCCGACGCATCCGACGGGCCGCCCGCTCTCCCGCAGCACCACGGCATAGGTTTCAGGAGAGGCAAAAACCGTACGGATCACCTCGGCACTCTCTTCGACACTGCGGTGAGGCGGCCAACCCGCAGCAGGACCCACCTGCGGATCCCGCGCTACGGCGTACAGATCGGTGGCATCCTCCAACCGCCACGGACGAAGCTCCAGCCGTCGGGTTGTCAAGGTTTCAATCATGGTTGTCCGGATTTCTACAGGCCCCAACGAAAGAAGGCCGACTCGATAAAAGTCGGCCTTAAATCTTTCTGCCGGAAACTTATGCGTACTTGAACGTCGACTCGTCCGATACGGTCAGTTTCTTGCGCCCTTTCGCGCGACGCGCTGCCAGCACCTTGCGACCGTTGGCCGTAGCCATGCGAGCACGGAATCCGTGCTTGTTGATACGCTTGCGACGCGAAGGCTGGAAAGTTCTCTTCATTGCCATAGCTATCTGTTTTTTGTTGTTTCAGACATTTTTACGGATTGCAAAAATACAACAAAAAAACGATCCACAAAAATTTTTCACGAAAATATTTCATTTCTACGGGTAAAACCCCCTTTTTCAATTATCTTTGTAGAAGAACTGTTCGCTCCGGAGTCCTCGACATAAACCGTCGCCGCATCCGGAGCCCCTGTTTTACGAATCCGTTAACAAACATCCGAAATGGCTATCTTCAAGGTCGAAGGAGGGCACCGCCTCCACGGTTCGATAACCCCTCAGGGCGCCAAAAACGAAGCCCTCGAAATCCTCTGCGCAACGCTCCTTACCCCCGAACGCGTCGTCGTGAGAAACATCCCACGAATCCTCGACGTCATGCAGCTCATCGAGCTGCTGCGACGCATGGGCGTCATCGTCGAACAGCTGGCCGATGACACCTACGCCTTCCAGGCCCGCGATATTGACTTCGAATACCTCCGTTCGGACGACTACCGACAGCGGTGCACCCGTCTGCGCGGTTCGGTCATGCTGATCGGACCGATGCTGGCCCGTTTCGGAGTCGGATACATCCCCAAACCCGGCGGTGACAAGATCGGCCGCCGCAGGCTCGATACCCACTTCATCGGATTCCAAAAGCTCGGCGCCAAGTTCAACTTCGACATCGCCGATGACTTCTTCATGGTCGAGGGCCGCGACCTCCGGGGTACCTACATGCTCCTCGACGAGGCCTCGGTCACCGGTACGGCCAACATCATCATGGCCGCCGTCATGGCCCGAGGCATCACGACCATCTACAACGCCGCCTGCGAACCCTACGTACAGCAGCTCTGCCGCATGCTTAACCGCATGGGCGCCCGCATCTCCGGAATCGCCTCGAATCTGCTCACCATCGAGGGCGTCGACTCGCTCGGCGGCACCGAACACATGCTGCTGCCCGACATGATCGAGGTCGGCAGCTTCATCGGCATGGCCGCCATGAACCGTTCGGAGCTGACCATCCGAAACGTCTCCTACGAAAACCTCGGCATCATCCCGGCACAGTTCGCCCGCATGGGCATCCGCTTCGAACAGCGCGGCGACGACATCTACATCCCCCAACAGGACCACTACAGCATCGAAACCTTCCTCGACGGTTCGATCATGACCATTGCCGATGCCCCGTGGCCCGGGCTGACCCCCGACCTGCTGTCGATCTTCCTCGTCGTCGCCACCCAGGCCAAAGGCGCCGTACTGATCCACCAGAAGATGTTCGAAAGCCGTCTCTTCTTCGTCGACAAGCTGATCGACATGGGTGCCCAGATCATCCTCTGCGACCCCCACCGCGCCACGGTCATCGGCCACGACCACCGCATCTGTCTGCGCGCCACGCGCATGACATCGCCCGACATCCGCGCCGGCGTCGCCCTGCTCATCGCCGCCATGTCGGCCGACGGAGTCTCCACGATCCAGAACATCGAACAGATCGACCGCGGATACAAGGACATCGACGTGCGGTTGAATGCCCTCGGCGCTCGGATCACCCGGCTGGACGAATGTGAGATGCGCAAATAACCGGCCGGAAGACCCGATCGCCCGGACGTCGGTGGCGGCACGAAAAGCCCCGGCGGCCGATGATACCTCGTGTTGTATTCAAAACTTTCCCGATAGTTATGTTTCTTGAAAATGCCAGCCGAAAGGGCTGGATCGAAGTTGTCTGCGGTTCGATGTTCTCCGGAAAGACCGAAGAGCTGATCCGCCGGCTCAAACGGGCCCAGTTCGCCCACCAGCGCGTCGAGATCTTCAAACCCCGCATCGACGTCCGCTACTCCGAGGAAGAGGTCGTCTCGCACGACGCCAACGCCATTCGGTCGACCCCCGTCGAGTCACCGCAGAATATCCTGCTGATGACCTCCGACGTCGATGTGGTCGGCATCGACGAGGCGCAGTTCTTCGACGAGAGCATCGTCGACGTCTGCCGGCAGCTGGCCGACAGCGGGGTGCGTGTCATCGTCGCCGGGCTCGACATGGACTACACCGGCAAACCCTTCGGGCCGATGCCCGCCCTGATGGCCACGGCCGAATACGTCACGAAGGTCCACGCCATCTGCGTCCGCTGCGGCAATCTGGCCCATCACTCCCACCGCCTCACCAGCGACGACAAGCAGGTGATGCTCGGGGCACAGGACAGTTACGAGCCCATCTGCCGCCACTGCTTCCGCGAGTTGCGCCAGGCCGAGTTGGCCAAGGAGCAGGAAAAGGAGTAAAAACAGACGCTCGCCGACACGGACGCTCGAAAAGCAGCGTCACACGCCCGCTGCATCGGAAGGAATGGGGTTGCCGGAGAGACTGGGAAAAAGCGGCGAAGTTCTCCGGAAAAGCCGTTTCAAAGAAAACCCGGCCGTCCATACGACGGCCGGGTTTTCTTTCTGCCCAATCCGAAGAGGGACCCGCTTGAGTGAAGACGTGTCCGGATCCGGTTACCGAACAGTCGGCTTCACCGCCTCGCGCACCTCCGCAAGGCGTGCCGACAGATCGGCCACCACCTCCGGATGTTCGGCCGCCACGTTGTGCTGCTCGCGCGGGTCCTCGCGCAGATCATAGAGCTGCGGCTCGGGCGAGTTGCCCAGTTCGGTCCGGGTCCAGAACTCCAGCGCCGGACCGTCGCTCGGCTCAAGGTATTTCCACGGTCCCGAAATAAGAGCCAGCGTATTGTTCAGATTCTGCTCGACGATGAACTCCCGGTCGGTCTGCGTCTCGCCGAGAAGCACCGGCAGGCAATCGCGGCTGTCGGGGGCGGCCGCGGCGGGAAGTTCGGCACCGGTCAGGGCCGCCAGCGAGCGGTAGACGTCGATCTGCGAAAAAAGCGCAGGCTGTTCGCCCGGCTGCACGCGGGAGGGCCACCGCACGATGAACGGCACACGCGTCCCGGCCTCGTAGAGGCTGTACTTCCCACCCCGGTAGATGCCCATCGGAGTGTGACCGTTCAACAGCTCGCGGGCCTGGTCCCGATAGCCATCGTCGATCACCGCGCCGTTGTCCGAGGTAAAGATGAAGAGCGTATGGTCGGCCAGCCCCAGGCTGTCGAGCGTGCGCATCACCTCACCGATCGTCCAGTCAAGCTGCAGGATCACGTCACCCCGAGTGCCAAGACCGCTCTTGCCCGCAAAACGCGGATGAGGAACCCGCGGCACGTGGACATCCTGCGTCCCCATATAGAGGAAGAAGGGTTCGTTGCGGTGGCGGGCGATGAAGCGCGTGGCCTTCGCGGTGATCGTGTCGGCGATATTCTCGTCGACCCACAGCGCCGACCGGCCGCCCGTCATCCAACCGATACGCGGGATACCGTTGATGATCGTATTGTTATGCCCCTGGCTCGGCCGCAGTTTTACCAGTTCGGGATTCTCCGCGCCCGTGGGCCAGTCGCCCACCTTGTGGTCGTAGCTCACCGTGATAGGATCCGACGGATCGAGCCCCACGACGCGGCCGTTCTCGACAAAGACGCACGGCACGCGGTCGACCGTCGCCGGAATCAGGAACTCGTAGTCGAAACCGATGTCGCGGGCTCCCGGACGGATCTCCGTGTTGAAGTCCGTCCCGCCGGCCGGGCCCAGTCCCAGATGCCACTTCCCGACGGCTGCCGTCGCGTAACCCGCATCGTGCAGGGCGTCGGCCAGCGTATAGCACGCCGTGTCGATGATCAGTTCGGAGTTGCCCGGAGCGATACCCGTATTCTGCTGCCGCCACGGATACATCCCCGTCAGCAGCCCGAAACGCGACGGCGTACTCGTCGCCGAGGTGGCATAGGCATTCGTGAAACGCTGGCCCTGGGCCGCCAGACGGTCGATGTTCGGCGTCGAGATCTTCGTGGCGCCGTAGCAGCTCAGATCGCCAATGCCCAGGTCGTCGGCATAGATGAAGATCACGTTCGGAAGACGCGGCGAAGAGGTCGTCGTCTCTCCGCAGCCCGAAAGAAGGGCAGCTGCCGGCACGGCAGCCAACAGGCAGTAGGGGTTGGTTTTCATAGTCATCAATATCGAGTTTTTCATGCGATTCTCATACGGCCGGCAAGCTAACGGACAACCCGGACAACCCGGCAAACGGACCTCTGCGCCGGACAAGCGGGAAAACGCCGGCAAACAGCCGCGGCAACCACTTCACGCCCCCGCAGGAGCCTCCTCCGGCTCCTTCACCGGGCCGCCCGAAGCGCGTCGATGAAGACCGGCCACAGCGACCACAGATTCTCGGTCTGCAGCCACAGCTCCCGGGCCTGGGCCGCCGCCGTGGGGTGTTCGCTCTCGATGTCGCGCAGGTAGGCCTCGTCGGCCGGGTGCTCCGCAGCCGTAAACTCCTCGAACCACGGTGCAAAGTGGCTCCGGAACCGTTTCAACTCCCCTTCGGGCAGTTTCCCGTCGCGGCGGTAGCCCGACCACAGCAACAGCAGCTCCCGCGCCGGAGATTTGTCCGAGAGGTCGTTGATCACCTCGTCGAAAAGTTCGTCCTCGCCCATGGCCAGGTAGTCGAAGGCCAGCAGCTGGCTCCCCTCGAGGTGATCCTCCGGATCGAGGTCGAGCAGCATCTCCAGCAGCGCCGCCGACATCTCGAAATCGTTGATCAGAAAGTGGTCGATGGCCGAGGCATGGATCAACTCCAGCGCCGCACGCGAATTGCGGTGGTTCCACTCGAGATTCACCTCCTCGTCCTCGGGAATCAACTCCGCCAGGCGTTGAAACGCCCGGAAGCGGGCATTGCAGGCCCCTTCGACATCCCCTTCACGCTGCATCCGCCGCGTGTGGGCCAACACCTTCTCAAAATCATAGGGGCCCTCGCCGATCACTTCGAAGGTCTGATCCGGCGTAGGCTCAAGCATCGCCTTTTGCATAGTCGCGTCGCAATTTGAAAATCATCAACAAAAGAACACCCAACGTCACCACGCCTCCCAGCACATAGGCCCAAAGCCGGTTCTCCAATCCGAAGAACTGCTCCGAAACAAACAGAAACGATGCGCAGACATAGGTCATGAAGATCGCCGGAAGCAGCGCCACCCACACATTCCAGCGATGACGCATCAGGTAGACGGCAATCGACCACAACACCAGCGTCGCCAGCGTCTGGTTCGTCCACGCGAAATAGCGCCAGACCACATCGAAATTGACCGTCGTGATCCAATACCCCACCACAAAGAGCGGAATGCAGATATAGAAGCGTTTCAGATAGCTGCGCTGCTCGAGGTGCAGCATGTCGGCAATGATCAGACGCGCCGAACGGAAAGCCGTATCTCCCGAGGTGATCGGAGCCGCCACCACGCCCAACAGCGCCAAGATACCGCCCACAACACCCAGCAGACCGTTCGAAACCGTATTCACGGCCCACGCGGCACTGCCGTTGTGAGCCCCCAGCGCCTCGGAAAGCTCTCCGGCGCCTCCGAAGAAGGCCATGGCCGCTGCGGCCCAGATCAGGGCGATGATCGACTCGGAGATCATCGCTCCGTAGAAGACCGACCGGCACTCCCGTTCGTTGCCCACACAGCGCGCCATCAGCGGCGACTGCGTGGCATGGAAGCCCGAAATGGCTCCGCAGGCTATCGTGATGCAGAGCGTCGGGAAGATCGGCAGACTCTTCGGATCGAGCTGGAAGTTATGCAGCGTCGTCAGTTCGGGAATGTGCCATCCGCCGACGATCAGCGCCCCGACCAGCCCCACGACCATGACGATGAGCGCCACGCCGAAGATTGGGTAGATCTTGCCGATGATCTTGTCGATCGGCAACAGCGTCGCCACGAAATAGTAGGCCAGGATGATCCACACCCACACCGGCACCGAAACCGACGGTGTAAGGCTGTTGAGCAGCTGTGCCGGACTCAGCACGAAAACCGCACCGACCAAAACCAGCAGTAGCACCGAAAACAGACGCATGAACTGGCGCATGCCGCCTCCCAGGTAGCGGCCGACCACTTCGGGAATGCTCAAACCGTCGTTGCGCACGAGCATCACACCCGATACGAAATCGTGCATCGCACCCATGAAGATCCCGCCCAGCGTAATCCAGATAAAGGCCACCGGACCGAAGCAGGCGCCGAGAATGGCTCCGAAAATGGGGCCCGTCCCGGCGATGTTGAGCAGCTGAATCAGAAAGGTCCGCCAGCGCGGCAGCGGAACATAATCCACCCCGTCATAAAGGCGATGGCAGGGCGTTTCGGCCTTCGGGTCGATTTTTACCAGACGCTCCAGGTAGCGTCCATACGTAAAATAGGCTCCGACAAGGAGCGCCAGACAGATCAGAAAGGTTATCATAACACGACGGGGCGTCAGTTTTTCTGCGAAGATAACAAGAAATGAGAATTTTTTTGCAAAATTGTTGCAGGAAAAAAAATTTTTGCAGATATTTGCAGTCCCAAAGCGAACCGAACGGCTGCAGACCGGCGCTGCGAAGTGAGTCAAGGGGGGGGGTAGGGAAAGGAAATTTACCCCAAAAGCCGAATTAGCTCAGCGGTAGAGCACTTCACTCGTAATGAAGGGGTCCCGAGTTCAAATCTCGGATTCGGCTCTCAAAATCAAGAGGTTGCATTTCGATGCAACCTCTTTTTTGTGCTGTTCGGGAGTGAAACAGGGGCAAAAAAGGGCTTCCGAGCGCAAATGTTGGACACTTTGTTGGACACCGCCATCGCTTCTCTCAATTACTTGCAGAATACGCAAGTAGATGAAAATCAAGATTATTCTAAAAACAGACAGAGTCTACAAAAACGGTCGATCCCCGTTGATGCTTCGGTTTACCCACAACCGCACCTCAAAACTAGTGGCTCTCGGACTTTCTGTTGCACCCTGTTACTGGGACAAAGAGGCCGAAATGCTGACAGCGGATTGCCCTGATCGAGCCACCCTGCAAAGTAAGATCGACTGCACATTAACAGGATTTCAGAAGAAGATCAAAAGGCTGGAGGCGTTGGATATTCCCGTAAACTTCGATACGCTGTTTGAGGTAAAAACCGCCCATATCGCAGGAATCACCATCGAACAAGGATTCAACGAGGTGATTGAACGGTTGGAATCGCTCGGCAAGATTCATTCGGCAACCAAACACCGATATGCTCTGCAAGTGTTGGGAGGCTACAAACCGACCAGCATGGCCATGGAAGCCATCGACCTCGACTATCTGAAAGGGTTGGAACTATACCTACGGGAACGTGGCAACAAGGACAACAGTATCGCCACACGATTCGCCATCTTCAAGGCCATCTACAACAAGGCAGTCAAAGAGGGAAAAATCGAGACCGAACAAAATCCGTTCAGCCTTTACCAAGTGGGTAGCTTGTGGGCCAAGACCCGCAAACGAGCCATCGACAAAGAGGACATCCAGCGATTGATTGATCTCGAAATTACAGAGGGACATACGACGGAGTACCGACAACTTGCCAAGGATTTATTCCTGTTCTCCTACTTTACGGCAGGAATGAATTTCGGAGACATGGCACGGCTACGTTACAAGGACCTCATAAAAGGCAGAATCTATTACACCCGTCACAAAACCCAGAAACTGCTATCCTTTCAGCTCGTGCCGAACGCCTTGCAGATTATCGGGAAATACAGCAGGGACAACCACACACAAGAAGATTATATCTTCCCAATTCTCGACCGTGCGGAACACAAGACCGCACAGCAGATTTTCAACCGTATCCATAAGGTGCTGGCAAAGATCAATCGGGAATTGAAAGTGCTGGGAGAACAGATCGGATTGGAAGTTCCTTTGACGACCTATGTGGCCCGCCACACATACGCAACCGTCCTGAAACGGTCAGGAGTAAGCGTGGCACTGATTTCCGAATCGTTGGGACACTCTGACCTCTCGACCACGCAAATCTACCTCGATTCATTCGAGAATTCGCAAATCGACGAAGCCATGCGGCATCTGCTGTAAAAGGAAAAAGGTCGGACAACCAATTCGGTTTCCGACCTTCTTTCCCATCTAATGCCAAGCAATCCTATTTGCCAAGGTATTTTATCAGGAGGTTGATTGTGGTTTGCTCACGCGTCTGATCCTCTACTTTCTCGGGGTTCATAATCTCCTTTGCCTGCTCCTCTGTTAGGCTCCTGATTTTCTCCACCATCTGAACCGTGAAGGATGTCGGATCGGCCGCATTGTGATACTTGTCGATGATGTAGGTTATCAAATACTTCTTGGCAAGGAATTTATCGTTGAACTTCTGCTCTGCGGCCTCGTACCATTGCTGACTGCGGGAGAGCCATCCGTTATTATCGAAAGCCCGATCCAAAGAATCTGAACCGATAAGCTTAACGAACATGGAGGGCTTCATCGAATTCTTCCCGAGACACCACAGCGAAATCGTTGCCAGCGGGAATCCTTTCTTGCGCAAGAACAAGGCAAAGTCAAAGACCTCATTGGACTCCTTCAGCGTCATTGCAGACCCAGCCATGTAATCCGTGCCCCTCCACGCAACGGTACGGATATTCATCTCAGCAATCTGCTTCATGACGGACACACGCGTGTTTAAGGATTCCATAATCACGATTTTATTCATCTCGGGATCAAATTCCTTGAAGGCTTGCACTCTATGCTGACCATCCAGTACAGCATAATAGTTCTGGGCCTGGTCATCGGGAATATCGGTCCCTTTCAGATCAACCAAATGTCCTCCCGAGCGCAAAACCTCCTCACCCTTGGCAACGGTAATGGGGGACAACTGCCCATAGTCCCGATAAGAATTTGACTTGCGGAATACTTCGTCGCTATTGGTCGGGCGGTTGCCTTTCACAAAAGCCAGTTGACGATTCGTGTTGTCCTCTTGCATAACCATCTTTTTCATGGCCATAAATTACTCCGTCCTTTACGGAGGGGCGTTGGTTAGCTGCTTGCCTTGCCCAAGGGGTTGCAGGTCGTCTGGACCATCCATCCGACGGATACAAAGCTCGGCAAAATTCCACCCCTCTTTAGGGAGTAAAATACAACCCGACTTACTCTCCCTCTTCTTTCGGCAGTCGTAAGCCGCCCGTATAAACCCGAGGTTCCAGTTGGTTGAAGTCCGTATTTCCGTACTGTTTCAAGACTCCTTTCAATGAGGAGCTGTCCACCGTAAAGGATTCATTGGCCGTCAGTCGGCAGAAATAGATGATGCGGGAGACAAGGAGCTGTTTGCTGTACGACACAACCTCTCCCCGCTTGGCACGCAACTCGGGTAATTTGAGGGTATCGAACAGTACCTTGAACAACCGATACATCAGCACCTGTTGCTGGGCAGTGGACAGTGATTCTGTATAATTCCTATAAAGGAGGTCGATGGTAAAGATTTTTTGTTGGGGCGGTTCTGGATATTGCGCCAACTCCTGCTTGACAAAACGACGCAGGCAGCCCAAAATCAACGGACTGTTGGTTTCGTAGCGTTCACTCTTGCGTAACTCCCGATCCTCCGAGAGGTAGAGAACTGCTTTCGGGTGCTGTTGCAGAAAATCGTTGAGTTCCGTCAGAATCTCATAATCCGTCTTGCTGGCATCGGCAGCATTCAAGCAGAAAGAGATCGTGATGTCGTAGATGAAGAGCAACGCATACCAGAACTTTTCGGCATCCAACCCGTATCCCTCCAATGTAGCCATGATGCCGTCGTTATCCCTGAAGGCTTCATACGTGAAGGGGGCTTTCACCAAGCCCTTGTTCAAACGAACGAGAAATCGGAGGCTCCAGTCACTCGGACAATAGTTCTCACCATCCCAGCCTACATTGATTCGATCGGCCAATCGGTTGGCATAATCCATGGCTTCATCACTCCAGTTTTGAGGAATCGTACAGTTCATAGTCAGTTCGGGGTTTCAGTTCCTCAAAAATAGCGAAAGTCTGCCTAAATATCAATCATACGACTAATCGAGAAAACAGCCGAGAATATTATCAAATAATTTGATTTATTGTAAAATATTTTATATATTTGCATAGTTTTTCTACGAAAGACATCCACCGTTCAAATAGGGCTAATTTTGTTAAGGCAGATTCGTCTGCCTTTTCTTTGCACTGTCTTTCCACATTTTTTGAGTGTGAAATGAAAGTCTCCTTTATAAATATAGATTCAAGATTAAAAAAGATGGAAG
>NZ_CALUHA010000007.1:0-85583 GCF_944320325.1 Alistipes megaguti | reverse complement strand
CAAGTCATTACCTCAAAAACGGGTAATTATCCCAAAGTCCTTTGTATAAGGTACTAACAGAAGTTTTCCAGAATTACGGAAAAAGTCCGGAAAAGCAAATGAAAAGACCGCCGGCACAATAGAAAAGGTCCGTCCCCGACGGGGGACGGACCTTTTCAGAGAGGCTCACGAAGGGATCGGCCGCGACGCTACTTGTAGCTTACGATGAGCACCCTGGACGATTCCCAGAAGCGGCCCGGATCGGTAATGAGAAGCTTCTCGACGCTCTTGTCGGCCGCCGTGACCAGTTCATACGAATCCTCGGGGTGGGACGAGACGACCGTCACGCGTTTCTGGCCGATGGGGATCTCGGTGAGCAGCCGCGAATCGGCCACCGTGAAGCTGTCGAGGTTCGACATGTCGCCGACGGTCAGTGTCCGGCCGATGAAGCCCTCCTTGTTGATGATCTGGGCATCGCGCAGCTCCTTCTCCGAGCCGACGATGTAGTAGACGGTGTTGAGCTGGTTCTGGAGTTCGACCTTTTCGCCGCTGAGGCTCTCGACACGCGCATCGCGCTGGGCAACCTCTTCGGTGAGCGTCTGCACCTCGATACCCATCCGGGCGATATTTTCGCGCAGCTGCTCGATTTCGGAACTCTTCTGGGCGAGCTGGCCGTTCAGATCGGCGATCATCTTTTCGAGGGCGTCGATGCGCAGATTGGCCTTGCGCAGCTGGGCGGCCGTACGCTGCAGCGAAGCGATCTTGGCCTTGTTCTCCTGCAGCAGGCGGTCGATGGCCGCGATATCGTTGTTGATCTCCTCGACGGGGCGGCGGGCGCCGTCGGAGGGTTCGGAGACGGTGATCAGATTTTCACGCGACTTGATCAGGGCGAGGTTTTCCGAAATGGCGTTGATATCGGAAAAGACGACATTGATGAGCGAATCCTTCTGGCCGACCACCACGGAGAGCGAGTCGCGCTGGTTTTCGGCCTGAAGAGTGACCTGCCGGCTGACGCAGGAGGTCGAGGCTGCCGCAACGAGGAGCGCAGCCACGACCATCATTTTGAATCCGTTTTTCATGACACACAATAAATTAAGACTTGCAATCAATCCTGTTTGCCTTCGGCCGCAAATATAGGAATAAAACAACAACGTTGTAGCGAAAAAAACAACACCCCCGACCCGAAAAAAGCGGTGATTTACACAAAAAAAGACGGGCCGCATCTGCGATGCAGCCCGTAAGCGGTAAATGCCGACAGCGACGATTTACTTGGCGTTTTTCTTATCGTAGCGTTTTGCGTAGCGGCTCATAAACTTATCGACGCGACCGGCGGTGTCAACCAACTTCATCTTGCCCGTATAGAACGGGTGGGAGGTGTTGGAAATTTCCATCTTATACACGGGATAGGTTTCGCCGTTCACTTCGATGGTCTCTTTTGTCGAAACGGCGGACCGGCACAAAAACACGTGGTCGTTGGACATGTCCTTGAACGCCACTAAACGATAATTTTCCGGATGGATACCCTTTTTCATTTCGTTGTTTTTGTTAATAATTAGTGCTTAAGCGGGACAAAGGTACGAATTAATTTGCAAGAAACAAGCGCCGGGACAAATTTTTTCGCATCGGCAGCCAGCTGCGGGGTTGCGGAATCCGGATTGTTTTTCTATCTTTGTCGTCGCAAAGCGCGGAAGATCCTCTGCGGAGGTATCCAAAACGCCCCGGGGCCCATAGCTCAGTCGGTCAGAGCAGCGGACTCATAATCCGAAGGTCGTGGGATCATGCCCCTCTGGGCCCACCTGCCGGGCGAATTGCCCGATACCGGACAATTCGCCGGAAACGAAAAAGGACTGTCTCGCGAGACAGTCCTTTTTTCATGCTTCAACCGGCCGAACGGGCAAACGACCAACAGGCAAGAAGAGGCGCCGTTTCCGACGGGAACTCAACAGCCGTTCAAGCCTACCCCGCCCTCCGGATCCGGATCGAACGGCCGGGCGCCTCCTTTTCCACACGACACCCGGCGGCAAATCTTCACACGGCCGGCGGACAAGCACGCTCCCGTCACACGGAATGGATCACCCCTTTTTGGAGGCGTCGTCGCGGCGGATCTCCGTCCGACGGATCTTGCCGCTGATGGTCTTGGGCAGCGCCTCGACGAACTCGATCACGCGCGGATACTTGTAGGGGGCCGTGACGCGCTTGACATGGTCCTGCAGCTCCTTGACCAGCGCGGCACCGGCCCGTTCGCGCCATTCGGCCGCCAGGACGATCGTCGCCTTGACCACCTGCCCGCGGATCTCGTCCGGAACGCCCGTGATGGCACACTCGACGACAGCCGGGTGGGTCATCAGCGCACTCTCGACCTCGAAGGGGCCGATGCGGTAGCCCGAACTCTTGATCACGTCGTCGGCCCGTCCGACAAACCAGTAGTAACCGTCCTCGTCGCGCCAGGCCACGTCGCCCGTGTAGTAGACGCCGTCGTGCCACGCTTCGCGCGTGCGCTCCTCGCTGCGGTAGTACTCCTTGAAGAGGCCGAGGGGCTTTCCGCCGTCGGTGCGGATGATGATCTGCCCCTGCTCACCGTCCTCGGCCGAACGGCCGTCCGGCGTCAGCAGGTCGATCCTATACTGCGGATTGGGGACGCCCATGCTGCCGGGTTTGGGCTCCATCCAAGGGAAGGTGCCCAGCGTCAGCGTCGTCTCAGTCTGGCCGAAACCCTCCATCAGCCGGATGCCGGTCTGGGCAAGGAACGTGTCGTAGACCGAACCGTTGAGCGCCTCGCCCGCCGTGGTGCAGTACTCCAACGACGAGAGGTCGAAACGCGACAGATCCTCGCGGATCAGGAAGCGGTAGATCGTCGGAGGGGCGCACAACGAGGTGATCCGGTACTGTTCGATCTTGTGCAGAATGTCGGCCGGCGTGAACTTTTCGTGGTCATAGACGAAGAGCGTGGCGCCGGCGAACCACTGCCCGTAGAGTTTTCCCCAGGCGGCCTTGGCCCATCCCGTGTCGGCGATCGTCAGGTGGAGGCTTCCCTCGTGGAGGTTGTGCCAGTAGCGGGCCGTGACGATGTGTCCCAGCGGATAGGTGAAGTCGTGCGCCACCATCTTCGGCTCGCCGGTGGTTCCCGAGGTGAAGTACATGAGCATGATGTCGTCGTTGTCGTTCGGGTGTTCGGGGCGCACGAAGGGGGCGGCCTCTTCGATGCCGCGATGGAAATCGAGGAAACCCTCGGGCACCTCGGGACCGACGCTCACCAGGGCCCGCACCGTGGGACTCTCGGGCATGGCGGCGGCGATGTGGTCGGTGATGACCCGCTCGCCGGCCGCGACGATGGCCCGGATCGAGGCCGTGTTGCAACGATAGACGACATCCTTTTTCGTCAGCAGGTGGGTGGCCGGGATCACCACGGCGCCCAGCTTGTGGAGGGCCAGCACCGAGAGCCAGAACTCATAGCGGCGCTTGAGAATCAGCATCACGGGGTCGCCCCTGCCGATGCCGAGGCTCCGGAACCAGGAGGCCGTACGGTCGCTTTCGCGCTTGAGGTCGGCGAAGGTGAAGCGGGCCACATGATCCTTGTCGTCGGTCCAGAGCATGGCCAGCTGATCGGGAGCTTCGGCGGCATAGCGATCGACGACGTCATAGGCAAAATTGAAATGCTCGGGCACCCGGATATGCAGGTGCTCGCGAAACTCCTCCTGCGAGGAGAAGTCGGTCCGAGACAGATAACGATCTACCAGATTCATACCTCTTATAATATAATAGCCAGAAAACGGACCGTCCTGCCGTCGAGCGCCTTCATGCCGTGGGGCAGCGAGGAGTCGAAATAGAGACTGTCTCCGGGATTGAGTTCGATTTGCCGGCCGTCGAGCTCGATGAGCAGGCGGCCTTCGAGTACGTAGTTCATCTCCTGTCCGGAGTGGGTGTTCAGGTGCATCGGGGCATCGGCCGGAGCCGGTTCGACGGTCACGATGAAGGGGTCGATCCGCCGGTCGCGGAATCCGGCGGCCAGCGCCTCATAGCGGTAGGCCTTGCGGCGTTCGACCGCCACGCCACGCCCGGCGCGGGTGATGAAATAGGAGTTCATGCGGGGCTCCTCGCCGAACATCAGCACGTCGAGCGGGATGCCGTAGCGGCGGGAGATGGTCTGCAGCAGGTTGACCGAGATGTCGGAATGCCCGCTTTCGAGGGCCCGATACTCGTCGAGGGAGATGCGGCAGCTGTCGGCCACCTCCTGCTCCGACAATTCGAGAACTTCGCGCAGCCCGCGCAGACGGGTTGCGATCGACAGAATGGGGTCGTCACACATGGCGTTTCGTTTTTAGGATGAGAGCGCCGCCCTAACCTTGCGGCGATTTCCCGTAAAGATATGAAAAATTTTTCAAAACTTCCCCACTCCTCCGCAAAACTTCCAGAGAAAGAGACACTTTTCGGCCGTCAGACGGCAAGGGACACAGCATTCCCAGCCGCCGTGCGCGGCACAAAACGGATGAAAAATTTGGATTTTCGGATCGGAATCACTATATTTGTCCTCAACGATCCGAAACAGCATGCTGCAGTTTATCCATATCCATCATCATCACCGCCACGAAATCCCGGGGGCAGGCGATCATGTATGGAACAACCGCAGAACGACAGACCGATAAACGGTCCGAAAGAGAGATAACGAACCATACCGATACATGAAGCTCACCCCTTGCGGGTGGGCTTTTTTCGTATCAGGCCACACGGAGGGGGGGGGAAAGAAAAAAAACAGGACAATCAAAACCACACGAAACATGTTGCGAATAGCCATCCAGGCCAAGGGCCGACTCAACGAACAGAGCACCAGCCTGCTTGCCGAAGCGGGCATCCAGGTTGCCGAAAGCAAGCGCAAACTCATCTCGCGGGCCGAAGGATTCCCGCTCGAAGTGCTCTATCTGCGCGACGACGACATCCCGCAGGCCGTGGCGATGGGCGTCGCCGATCTGGGGATCGTAGGGCTGAACGAAGTGGCCGAAAAGGGCTTCCGCGTCGAACAGCTCATGGATCTCGGATTCGGCGGGTGCCGCCTCTCGCTGGCCGTCCCGAAGGGGACCGACTACCCGGGTCCGGAGTACTTCCGGGGCCGGCGCATCGCTACCTCCTATCCGAACATCCTCATGCGCTACTTCGCCGAACGGGACATCGAAGCCGAGATTCACCGCATCGAGGGTTCGGTCGAGATCGCCCCGGCGGTGGGGATGTCCGACGCCATCTTCGACATCGTCTCCTCGGGCGGTACGCTCATCTCAAACGGACTGACCGAGGTCGAGAAGGTCTTCTTCTCGGAGGCGGTGCTGATCGCCTGCCCGAATCTCGGACCCGACAAGCGGCGCGAAACCGAGCAGCTGACCTTCCGTTTCAACTCGATCCTCGAGAGCCGCGGCATGAAGTACGTGCTGATGAATCTGCCCGAAGAGCGGCTCGAGGAGGCGATCCGCATCCTGCCGGGGATGCGCAGCCCGACGGTGCTGCCGCTGGCCCAGGAGGGGTGGTGCTCGATCCACGCCGTGCTGGCACAGGAGCAGCTCTGGGAGCGCATCGAACAGTTGAAGAAGATCGGCGCCGAAGGCATTCTTGTGCTGGCGCTCGAAAACATGATCCGTTGAAAACGTTGCAAGCCATGAACGACATGAATACGACCGAAAACAGCGCGATGCTGACCATCTACGACAATCCGCCCCGCAGCGCGTGGGGCACACTGACCGAACGCTGCACGCGCCGCGAGGAGGAGATCACCCGACAGGTGGAGGAGATCCTCGAAGAGGTGCGCACGGGAGGCGACCGGGCCCTGTGCGACATCACGGAACGCATCGAGGGGCGGCGGCCCGAAGCGTTCGAGATTCCGGCCGAGACGGTGGAGGCGGCCGCCGGAGAGCTCTCCGACGCGATGAAACAGGCCCTCGACACGGCCCGTGCGAATATCGAGGCCTTCCACCGGGCGCAGTTGCCCGCCGAGGTGCGCGTCGAGACAATGCCGGGCGTAACCTGCCTGCAGCGCGCCGTGGCCATCGACCGCGTGGGGCTCTACATTCCCGGCGGGCGGGCACCGCTCTTCTCGACGGTGCTGATGCTGGCCTTGCCGGCCCGGGTGGCGGGCTGCCGCGAGGTGATCCTCTGCACCCCGGCCCGTGCGGACGGGAGCGTCGCCCCGGAGATCCGCTACGCGGCGCGGCTCTGCGGCGTGACACACCTCTTTGCCGTCGGCGGAGCCCAAGCCATTGCCGCCATGGCCTACGGCACGGAGAGCATTCCGCGTGTGGAGAAGATCTTCGGTCCGGGAAACCGCTACGTGACGAAGGCCAAACAGCTGGTCGGCGCCCGTGACGTGGCGATCGACCTCCCGGCCGGCCCTTCGGAGGTGCTGGTGCTGGCCGACGACAGCGCCTCGCCGGAGTTTGCCGCCGCCGACCTGCTCTCGCAGGCCGAACACGGCGGCGACAGCCAGGCGGTGCTGGTCTGCGCCTCGACGGAGTTCGCCCGGGCCACGCAGCGGGCCGTTGCGGAGCAGCTGACCCGGCGGCGCCGTGCCGCAATCATCCGCGAGGCGCTGCAACAGAGCCGGATCATCGTCCTCACGGACCGCGAAGAGCGCATCGCCTTCTCGAACGCCTACGCCCCGGAGCACCTGATCCTCACGATGGAGTCGCCGTGGGAGGCGGCCGCCGGGATCACCTCGGCCGGAAGCGTCTTCATCGGCCACTGGTCGACCGAGAGCGCCGGCGACTACGCCTCGGGGACGAACCACACCCTCCCGACCGGAGGCTGGGCCCGTTCGTGCAACGGCGTGAATGTCGACTCCTACCTGCGGAAGATCACCTTCCAGGAGCTGACGCGCGAGGGGCTCCGGCGCCTGGCCCCGACCATCGAGGCGATGGCCATGGCCGAGGGACTTGACGCCCATGCCGACGCCGTCCGCATCCGGCTCGAATCAGCCGAAGCTCCGAACGATACGCTTAACCCGCAAAATCCGAAGCGATCATGAGACCCCTTGACGAGCTGGTCCGGCCGAATATCCGGATCCTGCAATCCTACTCCACGGCCCGCGACGAGTACGCCGGCGGGAAGATCTCCACGTGGCTCGACGCCAACGAAAGTCCCTACGACAACGGGGTGAACCGCTACCCGGATCCCCACCAGCGGGAGTTGAAACGCCGGATTGCCGTCCTGAAGGGGGTTCGCGAGGGGCAGATCTTCCTGGGCAACGGCAGCGACGAGGCGATCGACCTCGCCTACCGGATCTTCTGCACGCCGGGGCGCGACAACGCCGTCTCGATCGCGCCGACCTACGGCATGTACCGCGTAGCTGCCGACACGAACGACGTCGAGATGCGCGAGGTGGCGCTCGGCGACGACTTCGCGCTGCCGACCGACGCGCTGCTCGCAGCGGCCGACGAGCGCACGAAGCTGCTGTGGATCTGCTCGCCGAACAACCCCACGGGCAACGCCTTTCCGGCCCGCGAAATTGAACGGCTGCTGCGCGAGTTCCCGGGGATGGTCCTCCTGGACGAAGCCTACATCGACTTCGCCTCGAAGCCGGGATTTCTCAGCCGGCTCGACGAGTTTCCGAATCTCATCATCCTGCAGACCCTCTCCAAAGCGTGGGGCATGGCCGGGCTGCGTCTCGGACTGGCCTTTGCGGCGGAGCCCGTGGCGGAGCTCTTCGCCCGGGTGAAGTACCCCTACAACATCAACGGTCCGACGCAGCGCGAGGTCCTCGAACGCCTCACGCAGCCGATCACGGCGCAGATCGCCGAGCTTCGCCGCGAGCGGCTCCGCACGGCGCGGGCGCTGGCCGGCTGCCGGGCCATCGAACGGGTCTACCCCTCGGAGGCCAACTTCCTGCTGGTGCGCACCGCAGCGCCCGACCGCCTCTACGAGGCGTTGATCCGCGCCGGGGTGATCGTCCGCAACCGCTCGCGCGTGGCGGGCTGCGCGGGGTGCCTGCGCATCACCGTCGGCCGTCCCGAGGAAAACGACCTGCTGATCCGAACCATCCAAAATTTCCAACCATGAAAAAAGCCCTCTTCATCGACCGCGACGGCACGATCCTCGCGGAACCCGCCGACGAGCAGATCGACAGCCTCGAAAAGATGCGCTTCGTACCGGGCGCCATCTCGGGGCTGAAGGCCCTCTCGGGGCTCGGCTTCGAGCTGGTGCTGGCCACCAACCAGGACGGTCTGGGCACCGACTCCTTCCCCGAGGCGGACTTTTGGCCCGCCCACGAGAAGATGCTCGCGACGCTTGGCGGCGAAGGGGTCGTCTTCGACGACCAGCTCATCGACCGCACCTTCGAGCGCGACAACGCCCCGACGCGCAAACCCCGCACCGGGATGTTCGCCCGATACCTGGACGGGTCGTACGACCTCGCATCGAGCTACGTGATCGGCGACCGCGTGACGGACCTTCTGCTGGCCCGCAACCTCGGGGCCCGCGGCGTCCTGCTGCGGCCCGCGGCCGAGGGGCGGCGGATGGTGGAGGAGGCCGGCGTGGCGGAGAGCTGCGCGCTGGTGAGCGACTCGTGGGCCGAGGTAGCGGAGTTCATCCGCCGCGGGGAGCGGCAGGTCGACCTGCGGCGCCAGACACGCGAGACGCAGATCCGCGTGCGGCTGGACCTCGACGGCCGCGGCGACTTCAACGACCGCATTTCGACGGGCCTCCACTTCCTGGACCACATGCTCTCGCAGATTGCCCACCACGGCGGCGTCTCGCTCTCGGTCAAGGCCCACGGCGACCTGGAGGTCGACGAGCACCATACCGTGGAGGATGTCGCCATCACCCTGGGCGAGGCCATCGACCGCGCGCTGGGTTCGAAGGCCGGCATCGCCCGCTACGGATTCGCCCTGCCGATGGACGACTGCCGGGCGCTGGTGCTGCTCGACTTCGGCGGGCGTATCGACTTCGAGTGGGAGGCCGAATTCCGCCGCGAACGGGTGGGCGACGTCCCGACCGAGCTGTTCCGCCACTTCTTCCACTCGCTGTGCTGCGCCGCGCGGTGCAACCTCCACATCGCGGCCCGCGGCGAGAACGAACACCACAAGGCCGAAGCCATCTTCAAGGCCTTCGCCCGGGCACTGCGCATGGCCGTGCGGCGCGAAGGTTTCGGATACGACATACCCAGCAGCAAAGGAGTCCTATGATAGCCGTCGTCGATTACGATACGGGCAACCTGCGATCGGTTGCCGATGCCCTGCGGCGGGCCGGTGCGGAGTTCACACTCACGGCCGATGCCGCTCAGCTGCGCTGCGCCGAGCGGGTGATCCTCCCGGGCGTGGGCGAAGCCTCGAGCGCCATGGCAAAACTCCGCGAACGGGAGCTGGACGAGGTGCTGCCGACGCTGACGTGCCCCGTGCTGGGCATTTGCATCGGCATGCAGTTGCTGTGCCTCTCGAGCGAGGAGGGGCGGGCGGAGTGTCTGGGGATCTTCCCCACACGGGTGCGGCGCCTCCCCACCACCGCCGTAGAGGAAATCCTCCACGAAGCGGCGGCCAGCCCGACCCTCCCGGATACGGCCCTGCCGGCCGCCACACCGACTGGCCGCCACACCGACCGGCCTCTTCCCGAAACATCCGATGCCGACTCCCGGATGAAGGTCCCCCACGTGGGCTGGGATACGATCGAAGGGTTGCGCTCGCCGCTCTTCGAGGGGATTCCCGAACAGAGCTACGTCTACTACGTCCACTCCTATGCGGCGGACCTCTGTCCGGCTACAATCGCCACGACCGACTACGCACGACGCTTCAGCGCGGCACTCCGGCGCGACAACTTCTACGGCACGCAGTTCCACCCCGAAAAGAGCGGCACAACGGGGGCCCGGATCCTGCAGAACTTCCTGAATCTGAAGTAAGGCGCTGCCGCCCGACTCCGAACCGGCAACCGTCCACCGATACGACCGGACATATCCACCACAAACCACGAAAAACCATGAACATCACCCTCATACCGGCCATGGACCTCATCGAGGGCCAGTGCGTACGCCTCACGCAGGGCGACTACGCCAGCCGGAAAGTCTACAGCAAGGATCCGCTCGAGACGGCGCTCCGCTTCGAAGGGGCGGGCATCGGCCGCCTCCACGTGGTCGACCTCGACGGTGCGAAGGCCTCCGAACCGCGCAACCTCCGCACGCTGGAGCGCATTGCCTCGCGCACGGAGCTCGACATCGAGTACGGCGGCGGCATCAAGAGCCGCGAGGCGCTGCACGACGTCTTCAACGCCGGCGCCCGGCGGGCCATCTGCGGCAGCGTGGCCGTGCGGCAACCGGAGTGGTTCGCCGCATGGCTCGGAGAGTTCGGCCCCGGGCGGATGATCCTCGGCGCCGACCTGCGCGACGGCAAGGTGGCCCTGCTGGGATGGCTCGAAGAGTCGACGGCAACGGCCGACGAACTGATCAAACGCTTCCTGCCGCAGGGCCTCGCGCAGGTCATCTGCACCGACATCTCGCGCGACGGCATGCTCTGCGGCCCCGGTGCGGAGCTCTACACCCGGCTGCAGGAGCAGTTCCCGACGGTCGAGGTCACGGTCAGCGGCGGCATCTCGTCGATGGACGACATCCGCCGCCTCGACACTTTGGGACTGCGGAGCGTCATCATCGGCAAGGCGCTCTACGAAGGACGTATCACCCTGGAGGAAATAGAACGATGCTTGCAAAACGAATAATACCCTGTCTGGACATCCGCGACGGGCAGACCGTCAAGGGGATTCACTTCGAGGATCTGCGCCGCGTCGGCGACCCCGTGGAACTCGGGGCCAAGTACGCCGCCGAAGGGGCCGACGAACTGGTCTACCTCGACATCAGCGCCTCGCAGGAGGGGCGCCGCACCTTCACCGATCTGGTTTCGCACATCGCCGCCCGCATCGACATCCCCTTCACCGTCGGCGGCGGCATCGCCTCGGTCGACGACGCCGGACGGCTGCTCGATGCCGGGGCCGACAAGGTGACGGTCAACAGCGCCGCCGTCGGAAACCCCGCGCTGATCGACTCGATCGCCTCGAAATACGGTTCGCAGTTCGTCGTCGTGGCGATCGACGCCCGGCAGATCGACGGCCGCTGGCGGGTGACGACCCACGGCGGACGACATCTGACCGAGCGCGAACTCTTCACGTGGGCCCGCGAGGCTGTCGATCGCGGCGCCGGTGAGATCCTCTTCACCTCGATGGACCACGACGGCACGAAGAACGGCTACCCGTGCGAGGCCTTCGCCCGGCTGGCCGAACTGCCCGTGCCGGTCATCGCCTCGGGCGGAGCCGGCACCGTCGGCCACATCGCCGAGGTGCTCACCCGCGGCGGAGCCGACGCCGCACTGGCCGCCAGCATCTTCCACTACGGAGAGATTCCGATTCCGCGCCTGAAGCGGGAGCTCCGTGAGCGCGGCATCCCCGTCCGCCTCTGAAGCCGCTCCCCGGGCCATCCGAACCATCCGGGCCTGCCGGACCTGTCGAGCGGACCAACCACGTCCGGTCTCCTGCCGCCCGACGCCCCGCAAAAACAAACCGACAAAAAACAAACCGACAAAAAAACAGATACCATGAAGATTTCAGGAATTTCCTTTTCGGAGCTCAACCTCGAAAAACTCCCCGGCGGGCTTGTTCCCGCCATCATCCAGGACGACCGCACGCTGCAGGTGCTCATGCTGGGTTACATGAACCGCGAGGCCTACGAGAAGACCCTCGCCGAGGGCCGCGTCACCTTCTACAGCCGCACGCGGCAGTGCCTCTGGACCAAGGGCGAGACCAGCGGCAACTGGCTCGAAGCGGTCTCGGTGGCCGCCGACTGCGACGCCGACACGCTGCTCGTGCGGGTCATCCCCCACGGCCCCACCTGCCACACCGGTTCACGCACCTGCTTCGGCAAGGCCACACCCGACGAAGAGGGCTTCATCCGCTACCTGCAGAGCGTCATCCAGGGACGCCACCGCGAGATGCCCGAAGGCTCCTATACCTCGCGTCTCTTCACGCGCGGCGTGAACAAGATCGCCCAGAAGGTCGGCGAAGAGGCCGTCGAGACGGTGATCGAAGCCGTGGCCGGCAACCGCGACGCCCTGGTCTACGAGGCTTCGGACCTGGTCTACCACCTGCTCGTGCTGCTCGAGGCCACCGGTCTGTCGATTGCCGATCTCGAGCGCGAACTGGCCCGGCGTCACGCCTGAATCCCCTCCGTCGGAGCGCAAAATTCCGTCCCCGCACGCGGATTTGTCCAAATAATCCGTATCTTTGTCAGAAAGAGGTCCCGGACCGGAGGCGCACCCTGCGCGCCCGGGGCCGACCCCGACGGAATCCGAAGGTCGGATCCGCCCCAGAAACCTAAACAAAACTGAAAGAGATGTTCATTCCCTGTGTAATCGGTTACGGACAACTGCTGATCATCGTGCTGGTCGTTCTGCTGCTCTTCGGCGGGCGCAAGATTCCCGAGTTGATGCGCGGTCTGGGCCGCGGCGTCAAGGAGTTCAAGGATGCCGTCAACAAGGACTACTCCGCCGAAGAGAATCAGGCCAACCGCAAAAACGATTCGTCGGGCAAGGAGTCCGAGAAGTAGCCGCCGTCCCGCGACCGGTCCCGGATTCTCGTGCTCCGTCAACCCCGCACCGGTCCCGGGCCCCCCGCACACCGTCAGCCCGGCCGGCCCCGGATCCCCGCACAGCGTCAGCCCCGTCACGCGGTCCGTTGCACGCCACGTTCCGCTGCTTCGCCGGGCAGTCCGTTCCGCCGCTCCGACCCGCCGGCCTCACCCGTCGATGTCTGAACTCCGCTGTCAAACGCCATCCGCCGCATGAAACACCCCGAACCCGACTCCTCGGAGATGACCTTCTTCGAGCACCTCGACGCCCTGCGCCCCCATCTGGTACGCGGGGCGCTGGCCATCGTCCTCATCGGCATCGCAGCATTCCTCTGCAAGGGCTTCATCATCGACACCGTCCTCTTCGGACCCCGGCAGGCCGACTTCCCCACCAACCGGCTGCTCTCGTGGATCGGCGTCGAATGGGCCCACCTGGCCGAATGGCTCAATGCCACGCTCGGAACCTCGTTCGACACATCGGTCGCCTCGTTCGAAATTGCTTCGGACCGCTTCCAGGTGATCAACACCTCGCTGGCCGGACAGTTCAATCTCCACATGAAGATCTCGCTCGTCGCGGGCATCGCCCTGGCCATGCCCTACGTGCTGTGGGAGTTCTGGCAGTTCGTACGGCCGGCCCTCACCCCGCGCGAGATTGCCGGCACACGCTGGTTCGTCACCGCCGTCTCGGGGTGCTTCTTCACGGGGCTGCTCTTCGGATACTTCATCATGGTACCGCTGTCGATCAACTTCTTCGCCAACTACCAGGTCAGCCCCGAGATTACCAACATGATCGACATCGGCGACTACCTCTCGACGGTCATTGTCGTCTCGATGGCCTGCGCCTTCATGTTCGAACTGCCGCTGCTGATCTACTTCCTCTCGCGCATGGGGATCGTCTCGGCAGCCTTTTTGAAGCGCTACCGCCGCCACGCCTTCGTCATTCTGCTCGTCATCTCGGCCATCATCACCCCGCCCGACATCTTCAGCCTGGTGCTGGTGATCATCCCCCTCTACGGGCTCTACGAACTGAGCATCCGCCTGGCCGAGCGCATCGAGCGCAAGCACCCCTGCCAGAGCAGGCCCGACGACGAGGATTGAGGTTCAATCCCGCGGGACCGGACTCCCGAAGATGGAAAATTCAAGGTTCCGGGACGCGGAATCGCAAAATTTGCCTATCTTTGCAGGAGCACCGCGCCGGAGTCCCTTTCCGCACGGTCTGCAGAGGAGACAATCACCAAAAAACGATACGAAATTATGGAATTCGAAGGAACCGTCTACAAAATACTGCCGGTCACGAAGGGCACTTCGGCCCGCGGTGAATGGCAGCGTCAGGATGTGGTTTTTGAGATGAACGAGGGATCGTTCACCCGCAAGATCTGCGTCACGTTCTTCAACAAGCCCGACGATGTGGCCCGGCTGAAGGAGGGTGCCGCCTATACCGTCTCGGTCAACATCGAGTCGCGCGAATACAACGGCCGCTGGTACACCGACGTGCGTGCCTGGCGCATCCAGCCCAAGCAGCAGGAGCCGGCCGCCGCAGCACCGATGCCCGACATGCCTCCCATCGTCGAGGAACCCTCCTACGCCTCGACTCCCTCCCAGGAGGTCGACGACCTCCCCTTCTGAGTCCGAGGGGCCGCTGAGAAAGAGGGGCCGCAGTGTGAGGGAAAGGGCCCGCTGGCTGAGAGAGAAGTCGCAGAAAAAGGATGAGAAGGGCCGCTGGCTGAGAGAGGGGCCGCAGAAAAAGAGGGCTGCAGAGAGAGGAACTTGCTGAGAAGGACCTCTGAAAGAAGGCGGTACCCTGACGTCAGAAGCCCAAACGGAACGCCAAACAAAAAATCCCGGAATGCCGCAAGCATTCCGGGATTTTTTATCGCTGATGTGAAACCTTATTTGGCAGGCTCAACGGCGGGAGCTGCAGCCGTCGAATCGGCCGGAGCCGGCTCCTCGTAGGGAGTTACGTCGATCAACTCGACCTCGAACTCAAGCGCCTCGTTGGGACCGATGTCACGACCGGCGCCACGCTGTCCATAGGCCAGATCGGAGGGGATCCAGAGCGTGATCTTGCCACCCTTGCCCACAAGCTGCAGGCCCTCGGTCCAACCCGGAATCACGCGATTGAGCGGGAACTCCACGGGCTCGTCCTTGTCATAGCTGTCCGGACGCTGCTTCTTGAGAATCTCCTGCTGCTCCTTGGGACGGTTGGCGAACTTCGACGTATCGAAGACCTTGCCCTCACGCGTGCGGCCCGTGTAGTGCACCTTCACCACGTCGCGCGGATCCTTGGCCATCATCGTCGTATCGCCCATCTCGGTCACCTTGTAGAGCAGACCCGATTCGGTCTTCTTCACGCCCGACTTCTTCTCGATCTTCTCCAGCCAGGTCTTCGAAGCTTCGGCATTCTCGGCCGGACGCTTTACCATGAAGTAGTACTGCAGGTACTGGTTCACGGCATCCTCATCCATCTTGGCGTTCTTGTCGCGGACGTTCTGCATGGCCTCGCAGATCCATACCACCTGAACCGGCATACCGCTGTTGGCGATGTTGTAGCCGATGTCGTTACCGAAGGCGTAGGAGAGCTGTGTACGCTCCTCCTCCGACTCGAACATCTCGGGATCGGCGGCCGGATACTCGACCTTGGTCGAATCGCCGCCGGCCAGACGTACGCTGTCGGCCTCGGCACGCTTCTTGGCAATGGCGCGGGCGCGCTCGCCGCGCTTCGACATGAAGTATTCGCGCAGCATGTCAAGCGACTCGTCGTGCGGCTGCGAGGCCTTGTCCAGAGCCCCCTCGCGGATACCCTTGTCGACAGCCTTGAAATCGAACGGAATGTCCTTCATCTCATAGTTGATGCCGTAGCCGATGTTCGCACCCAGGGCGTACGACAGCGAATCGAACTTCGACAGGCTGCCCATCTCGACTCCGGTCTTGTTGCCCCCGCAGGAGGCAAGCATCGCCGCACCTGCAAGCGCTGCGGCAAAAAAGACTCTTTTCATGGTTGTTTTTGAATATGTATGTTGAATGTTTGCTTTTTTTCGCACGCGCAAAGATAGTAAAATATTGGATAATGACCGATTTTTCTTCGCGCAAATTATCGACGGCGGAACCGATCGGCATACTTGTCCAGATCGAGCAGCTCGATCTGATAGCAGAGCGTCGTGTTGGGACCGATTCCGAGCGTCTTGTCACCGTCGGCGCCGTAGGTGACCGACGAGGGCATCCAGGCATTGATGCGGCCGCCCACGCCGATCAGTTTCAGACTCTCCTGCACGCCGCGGTTCAGGTCGCGCAGCGTCGAACGCACCGTATCGCCGCGTTCGTACGAGGAGAGGATCTCCCGTCCGTCGGCCGTGCGGATCACCCAGCGCAGCGCCACGCTGTCGCGGTCCGACACGGGGATCCGGTTCTGGTCGCCGACCTCCTCGACCGTATAGGTCACGCCCGACGAGGTGCGTGCATACGAACGGTTCGATTTGGCAATATCCTCGAGGAACCGTTCCTCGTAGGCCCGGGCCTTCTCCGGGAGGGCGTAGTTCACGTAGCTCAGATAAAAGGTCTCGGCCTCGGAGGTTGTCAGGACGGGCCGCCCGGCGAAGATATCCCGGATGCCCGCACACACCGCCTCGACGTTGAGCGTCGAGTCCATGCGCTGCAGATTCAGCCCCACGTTCATGCCGATGACGTAGGCCACCGAGTCCACGTCGTTGCGGAGTTTCACACCCCCGCCGCCCGACTTTTTCGAGCACGAGCCCCCCAGCAGGGCCACCGCCGGGAGGATCCAAAGCAGGTTTTTCATCGTTTTATGCATTGTTTTGTAGCTTTTTCGTTTTTCGCGAGAAGAGCAGGATCAGCACGCTTCCGGCAACGGCCGCGGCGACCGATCCCATCAGGATCGAGATCTTGCCCCGGTCGACGAGTGCCTGATCGTCGAAGGCCAGCGAATCGACGAAGAGCGACATCGTGAAGCCGATACCGCCCAGACAGGCCACGGCCAGCAGCATCCGCCACGAGGTTCCCTCGGGCAGTTCGGCCAGTCCCGCACGCACGGCGCCCCAGCTGGCCAGAAAGATTCCGAGCGGTTTGCCGACCAGCAGTCCGAAAAAGATGCCCATGCCGACGGCCCCCGTTTCGGCCGAACGGTGGAAGATATCGAAATAGGCTGCCGAGGAGATCTCCACCCCGGCGTTGGCCAGCGCGAAGACCGGCATGATGAGGAAGGCCACATAGGGGGCCAGGGCGTGCTCCAGGCGGTAGCTCATCCCCACCGACTGACTCGTAAGGTTGTGGATGCGCCGCAGATAGAAACGCTGCTCCTCGTTGGGGAAATCCTCGTGCGTGGCGGCCCGCACCACCCGGGCGTTGAGCCACTTCATCTTGTGGGCGAAATACTCCCGGCTGTAACGCGGCTGCATGGGGATCAGCAACGCCATGGCCACCCCCGAGATGGTCGAGTGCACGCCCGAATAGTAGAACAGCCCCCAGACCACGACGGCCGGAAGCAGATAGGCGAACATGCGCTTTTCGCCCATTCGGTTCATCACGTAGACCCCGGCCATGATCAGCAGGGCCAGCACCAGACACGTCAACTCGACGTGCCCGCCGTAGAAGAGGGCAATGACCAGCACGGCCCCCAGATCGTCGGCCACGGCCAGTGCCGTGAGGAAGATCTTGAGCGACGCCGGGACGCGGTCGCCCAGCATCGAGAGCACCCCGACGGCAAAGGCGATGTCGGTGGCCGTGGGGATTCCCCAGCCGTTGACGGCCTCCGTACCGTGGTTGAACGCCAGAAAGATGAGCGCCGGAGCGAGCATGCCGCCCGCCGCGGCCAGCACCGGGAGGATGGCCCGACGCACCGAGGAGAGCTGTCCGCAGACCACCTCGCGCTTGATCTCCAGCCCCACGGCGAAGAAGAAGATGACCATCAGACCGTCGTTGACGAACTTCTCGACGGTCATGCCCCGCGGGAACAACCAGTTGATCACGCCGTCGGGCGAACGCACCAGCAGCGAGAGATCCGTCTCCAGCAGATGGTGGTAGTAGATCTTCGTGGCCGGGAGGTTGGCCAGCAGCATGGCTGCGACCACGCAGACGAGCAGCACGGCGCCGCCCGCCCAGGGAGCCTCGAGAAAGAGTTGTCCGCGCAGGCTCATCAGGTGTCGCCGGCGGACCCAGCGGAACTTCGAAAAGAGTCTCATCGTTTCAGCAAAGGCAGGTCTATTCGTTGGACTTGAGTGTCAGCGAGCAGAGTTTCCACAAGATGCGTGCCCCGGTGATGGCGTCGATGCGCCCCTCGGGGGCCGGGCAGACCTCCACCACGTCGAAGCCGATGATCCGCCGCCCCGACTCGACCAGCGTATGGAGCAGCCAGACGGCCTCGTTGAAGCTCAACCCGCCGCAGACGGGCGTCCCGGTATGGGGACAGTTATCGAAGCTCAGACCGTCGATATCGAAGCTCACGTAGACCTCCCGGGGCAGTTCGGCGACGATGCGGCGGCACTGTTCGTCCCACGTCTGGCCGCGGAAACGCCCGCCGGCCAGCTCCAGGTCCTCGAACGAGACGACGCGCTCGTCGGCCTCGGCCATCGCCGCCTCCGTGGCGCTGAAGTCGCGCACGGCCACCTGCACCAGGCGCCGCACCTGCCCCACGTCGCGCAGGACGTTGTACATGATCGAGGCGTGCGAGTATTCGAACCCTTCGTAGGCTTCGCGCAGATCGCGGTGGGCGTCGACGTGCAGGATGCCGAACTCCGCGTGGCGCGCCCCCAGCGCACGGATCAGTCCGTAGGGGGTCGAGTGGTCGCCGCCAACCAGACCGACCAGCCGTCCCTGGTCGAGCCAGCGGGCGGCCTGTGCCTCGATGTTGGCATTCAGGGCGCGGCTCCCCTCGTTCACGCGGCGGATCTTGCGCACGACATAGTCGTCGTCGATCTCACCGCCCCCTTCAAGGTGGTCGATCACCCGTTCGGCATCGCTGCGCAGGCGCTGCGACTGCTCCTGGATCGTGTAGTCGATATCGGCCGTGGCAATGCCGCGGCGCCAGGCTCCGGGGGCCAGCGGTTCGTGAAAGTCGAGCTGCGTCGAGGCCTCGATGATGGCATCCGGCGCATAGGCCGTGCCGGCGCCGTAGGAGACCGTCACGTCCCACGGGGCCGAGATCAGCACCAGCGCCGAGGTTTCGGGTTCGAACGGAAGCCCGAAATAGCTCCCGGTGGCGACACCTACGCCGTCCGGATCGAAGGTTTTCTGTTCCATAATATGCGTTTGAAAGACAAAGGTACGAATTTTTGCCCAAACCGACGGAGGCGGGCGGCAAAAATCCCGCACAAAACCGCCATTTTGACCGTCGTGTACACTCTGTCGACTATTTTGCTATATTTGCGCACCCGCAGCGGGCCGCCGAGGCCCGGCCGTAAACCGTCATACGCCATGAAAGTCATTGTCGATCAAGCCATCCCCTTTCTGAAGGGCGTTCTGGAACCCTTCGCCGAAGTACGCTACCGCCCCGGACGGGGGTTCACGCCCGAGGAGGTGCGCACGGCCGACGCCCTGGTGATCCGCACGCGGACACGCTGTGACAGCCGCCTGCTCGAGGGTTCGCGCGTCGGGATGATCGCCACGGCCACCATTGGATTCGACCACATCGACCTCGCGTGGTGCGCCCGCCACGGCATCGAGGTGGCCACGGCCGCCGGATGCAACGCCCGTGGCGTACTGCAGTGGGTGGGCGCCGTGCTGGCCACGCTCGCGCGCCGCGAGGGATGGCGCCCCGAGGAGCGGACACTGGGCATCGTCGGCGTGGGACACGTCGGCTCGCTGGTCAAGAGCTACGCCGAGTCGTGGGGTTTCCGCGTCGTGTGCTGCGACCCGCCGCGCGAGGAGCGCGAGCGGTGCGGCTTCCTGACGCTCGAAGAGGTGGCCCGGCAGGCCGATCTGCTCACCTTCCATACGCCGCTCGACGCCTCGACCCGCCACATGGCCGACGCCCGGCTCTTCCAGATGATGCGCCCCGGCGCCGTGGTGATCAACTCCTCGCGCGGCGAGGTGGTCGACAGCAAGGCCCTGCCGAAGAGCGGCCTACGCTGGGTGCTCGACGTCTGGGAGCACGAGCCGGCGCTCGATCCCGTGCTGCTCGACGGAGCGCTGCTCGCCACGCCCCATATCGCCGGCTACTCGATGCAGGGCAAGGCCAACGCCACGGCCATGGCCGTAGCCGCCGTGAGCCGCCACTTCCACCTGCCGCTCGAAGGGTGGTATCCGCCGCAGGTCGAACGCTCCGAGCCCCGGCCCGTCAGCTGGGAGGAGCTCTGCCGCACCATCCCGCAACACTACGACATCGAGGCCGAAAGCGCGCGTCTGAAACAACACCCCGAAACCTTCGAGGCGCTGCGCGACAACTACGCCTATCGGCGTGAGTATTTTTGACTTGGGCCGTTCAGCATAACCGTTTTTTCACTACCTTTGCCCGCGATATGTACCGCAAGCTTATAAAACCGCTGCTCTTCTCGCTCTCGATCGAGCGGGCGCACCGGATCGTGGTGCTCTTCCTGCGCATCATCGGGCTCATCCCCGGCGGACGCTGGCTGCTGCACAAGTGCTATGCCGTGGAGCACCCCTCGCTCGAACGCGAGGTCTTCGGCATCCGCTTCAAGAACCCCGTGGGGCTGGCCGCCGGCTTCGACCGCAACGGTGAAGCCTATCGCGAACTGGCCGCCATGGGCTTCGGATTCGTCGAGATCGGCACCGTCACACCGCGCTCCCAGCCGGGCAATCCGCGGCCGCGGGTCTTCCGCCTGCCCAAGGACCGCGCCATCATCAACCGCATCGGCTTGGCCAACCGCGGTCTGGAGGTCACCATCCGCCACCTGCGCCGCCCGCACGACGGCGTAATCGTGGGCTGCAACATCGGCAAAAACACCAGCACCCTCCCCGAAAACGCATCGGCCGACTACCTGAAGGTCTTCCGCAATCTCTACCAATACGTGGACTATTTCACCGTCAACGTCAGCTGCGACAACGCCTGCCGCGAAGGAACGACCCATACCCGGGAGTACATCCTGCGGATCCTCGGCCCGCTGTTCGACTTCCGCCGCGGGCAGAACCAATACCGGCCGATCATGCTCAAGGTCTCGCCCGACATGCCCGACGAGGTGGTTGACCGCGTGGCGGACATCCTGCTCGAGACGCCGCTCGACGGCATCGTCGCCACCAACGGCACCTACCGCCGCGAAGGACTGCAGACGAGCCGCGTCTCGATCGATAAGATCGGCAGCGGCCGGCTGAGCGGAGCCCCCCTGACCCGTCGGGCCGTCGAGATCGTCCGCCGCATCCACACCCGCTCGGGCGGCACCTATCCGATCATCGGCGTCGGAGGTCTGATGACCCCCGAAGATGTCCGGGCGATGCTCGATGCCGGAGCCGACCTGGTGCAGCTCTACACGGGTTATATCTACGAAGGACCGGGGCTCGTGGGTCGCATCTGCCGCCAGCTGATCGCCGACGGGCTGCAGAGCCAGACCGAGGCGGCCCGCACCGTTTCGGAGAGCTCCGCAGCCAAACCGGCCGACACCGAAGCTTCTGCCGACACCGACGGCCGGCCGCACCCCCATTCGGAACATACAGACTCCGGGCTCCCGGAGGCCACGCCCCGCACGGCCGACCCTGCCGCCGCGCAGGCGACTCCCGAAGAGTCCGGGAAACAGGCATAAAACCATGAAAGCAACGATCATTACCATCGGCGATGAGATTCTCATCGGCCAGATCGTGGATACCAATTCGGTCTCCATTGCCAAACACCTCAACTCGGCGGGCATCGTCGTGCGCGAGAAGATCTCGATCGGCGACGACCGCGAACAGATCCAGCAGTGCGTCGGCCGCGCCCTGGAGCAGTTCGAAGTGACGGTCATCACCGGCGGCCTCGGCCCCACGAAGGACGACATCACCAAAAAGACCCTGGCCGAGATGTTCCACAGCGGCATGCACTACGACCAGACGGTGGCCGACCATGTCGAGCGGATGCTCACGGCCCGCGGCATCGACTTCAACGAACTCAACCGTTCGCAGGCGCTGGTCCCCGACTGCTGCACGGTGCTCTTCAACGCCCACGGCACGGCTCCCGGCATGTGGTTCGAACGCGACAGCCACGTGGTGGTCTCGCTGCCCGGCGTGCCGTTCGAAATGGAGCACCTGATGCAGGACGAGGTGATGCCCCGTCTGAAGGCCCGCTTCTCGCTGCGGCAGATCGTCCACCGTACGATGATCACCGCCGGACTGGCCGAATCGATGCTGGCCAAACGCATCGAAAGCTGGGAGAATGCCCTGCCGCCCTACCTCAAACTGGCCTATCTGCCCAATCCGGGCGCCGTACGGCTGCGCCTGTCGGCCTACGAGGTCGAGGGTGAGAGCGTCGCCCGCGAGATCGACCGCCAGTTCGAGAAGCTGCGCCAGCTGATCCCCCACAACGTCATCGGCTTCGAAACGGCCTCGATGCAGGAGCTTGTCCACGGCATCCTCACCGAACGTCACCTGACCCTGGCCACGGCCGAAAGCTGCACGGGCGGCACCATTGCCTCGCGCTTCACGGCCCTGCCGGGCGCCTCGACCTACTTCCACTGCGGCGTGGTCTCCTACAGCAACGAGGCCAAGGTCGACGTGTTGGGCGTCCGCGCCGAGGACATCGCCCGCTACGGCGCGGTGAGTGAACAGGTGGCCCGCCAGATGGCCGAAGGAGCCCGCCGCGTAGGTCACGCCGACTACGCCGTGGCCACGACCGGTATCGCCGGCCCGACGGGCGGTTCGGCCGAGAAACCCGTCGGCACGGTCTGGATCGCCGTGGCTACCCCCACCGGCACACGGGCCGTCGTCAAGCAGTGCGGCACCGACCGCGGTCAGATCATCGACCGCGCCAGTGCTTTCGCCATCTCGCTGCTGCGCGACGCCCTCGACGGCGCGACGACCGAGCAGTAACCGCATAAACAACCGGACGGCACAGCGGCAACCCGGAGGAGAGAGGGGAAGAACCCGGCAGAACGGGAGAGAACCAGGCAGAGAGGGGCGGAGAGGAAAAGAGGACCCGGCGGGCGAAAGAAAAGCAGCCGCAGAAAAACACCGGCTAAAAAACGGCATCGCGGAAAATTACGGCCGGAAACAGGCGGCCGAACCGAAAAAAAGTCAACGCGCTTTGCGTTTTGACGAAAAGGTTGTATATTTGCAAGCCCAAAAAGGGCTTTAACAAAATTTTAGAACCATGAAAGTTTGCGAAATCACTGGCAAGGTGGCCGTTGTGGGCAACAACGTATCCCACTCCCACCACAAGACCAAACGCAAATTCAGTCCCAATCTGAAAACCAAGCGTTTCTGGTCCGAGCAGGAAGGCCGCTGGATCACCCTGAAGGTATCGGCCGCCGGCATGAAAACCATCAACAAGAAGGGGCTTGCAGTAGCCATGCGTGAGGCTGCCGCTCCCAAAAGCGTCTACTAAAATCAACTGTAACCCATGGCAAAGAAAGGCAACAGAGTGCAGGTAATTCTCGAGTGCACCGAGCAGAAAGAGAGCGGCGTTGCGGGAATGTCCCGTTACATCACCACCAAAAACAAGAAAAACACGCCCGAACGTCTCGAACGCAAAAAGTACAACCCGTTCCTCAAGCGTGTAACCTTACACCGTGAAATCAAATAGTTAGAAGAGCTCTATGGCAAAGAAAGTAGTCGCAACGCTGAAGACCGGTACAGGCAAGCAGTTCACCAAGTGCATCAAGATGGTCAAGTCCGACAAGACCGGAGCCTACATGTTCAAGGAGGGTATCATTGCCAACGACCAGGTGAAGGATTTCTTCGAAGAGAAGAAATAATCCGTATTTAAGAGTTGTTCTCTTAAATACAAAGGGCATCTCGCAAGGAGGTGCCCTTTGTGTTTGCGGGCAGAGCGGTCCAACCCAACCAGGAGAGAGGCAGGACAAGCCGGAGAGAGGGGGGGGGCAGGAGCATGGCAGCCCGCAAAGATACGGTCAGAAAAGCGGTTTGACCGTCCGGTTTGGCGGTCTCGACAAAAAGAGCTATCTTTATTCGGTTTACTTTATTGCTTATTGCACACAACGACGATGGATGTCCGGACAGTAGCATTCTACAACAGACCCTTTCCTCTGGGCGGAGCCGAAACCGTATCACGCACACTGGCCCGTTATCTCCACCAACAGGGGCTCCGGGTGATTGTTTACACCTCCCTGCTCCGGGAAGAGAAGCTCACGGAAGAGGATCGCGAAGCCCTCGAAACCAGAGTGCTCCCCGATCCCGCATGCGAAAGCCATCCGACCAACATCCGCTTCCTGCTCGAATCGCTCGACAGCGAAAAGGTCGATGTACTGATCATTCAAAACTTCAGCCAGTTCCCGCTCGAAGCGCTCTACCATCGGGTCCGAAGCCGTCTGATCTACTGTCTGCACAGCACCCCCCTGTGGGAGGTCAAGAATCTGATGAGTCTGAGAAGCCGGCAGCTGTACAATCCGACCCTGGGCCGGAGAGTGGAATTCCTCCTCCTGCGCAAACCCGTCTACCGGCTGACCGACAAGCTCCAACGGCGGTATCTGAAACTCTACGCGGAGATGAGCCGGAATACCGACCGCTTTGTCTCGCTCTGTCCGGAATATGCCCGCCAACTGTACGACGATCTCCAGAAATACGGATACAACCCCGATCCGGCACGCTTCGCCGCCATCGCCAATCCGCTTCAACCGGCCCAGGAACCGACCCGTTGCCCCAAGGAAAAGATCGTCCTGTTTGTCGGACGCCTCTCCCACAGCGACAAACGGGTGGATCGGCTGCTGAAAATCTGGCACCGGATCGAAAAATCGCTTCCCGAATGGCGGCTGATCCTCGTCGGAGACGGCCCCGAACGGGAGAATCTGCTCAAACTGGCCGCGAGACTGAAACTCCGTCGGGCGGAGTTTGTCGGTTATCGGAATGATGTCCGCCCCTACTACCGCCGGGCAACGTTCGTCTGCCTGACCTCCTCGTTCGAAGGGCTTCCCATGTCCCTGCTTGAGGGAGAGCAATACGGCGCGATTCCCGTTACGTACGACTCCTACGCCTCCGCCCGGGAGATCACCCGCAACGGCGAAGCCGGGATTCTGGTCCCTTCGTTCAGCAAGCGTCAATATGTCAAACAGTTGATGGCCGCCATGCTCGACGAGGCAGCACAGGTCCGGATGCGGGAACTCGGGTACCGACAGGTCGAAAACTACAAACTGGATATCATCGGTGCCCAATGGCTCCGACTCTTCAAGGATTTGCATTAACGAACATGAAAAAGATCGCCTTCATCATCATCCGTTACGGGAAAGAGGTGAACGGTGGGGCCGAAGCCCACTGCCGCATGCTGGCCGAACGGCTGACCCCCTACTACGATGTCGAGGTACTGACCACAACCACCCGCATATTCAACGATCCGTCCCGGGACTTTGCCGAGGGCACGTCGATCGAGAACGGAGTGCTGATCCGCCGCTTCAAGCCCCAACCGGTCGATTTCCAGCGTCATGACGAATATTACCGGCGCGGGAAAACGGCCCGCCGGATCCGGGTTCGTCTTGCCCGTCTCGGCATCCTCGGATTCCTCGGATCGCACCTTTCCGAGTGGCGCTTCGGAATCGAGGCCGAACGACGCTCGTTCGAATCCCAGCCCAACCATACTCCCCGAATGCTGGAATTCATCCGCGACCACCACGACGAGTATCAGGCCCTTCTCTTCATGAATTTCTACTTCAGCCAGACGGTTCTCGGAGCCACGATCGCCCCCGAAAAGAGCATTCTCATCCCGTTGGCTCATCCCGAAAACCCGCTCTATTACGGAATCAACGTCGGCATGTTCACCCGCGTACGCCACATCGCCTTCAACACGCCGGCCGAAGAGCGTTTGTGCCGCCGGATCTTCGGCCGGGCCATGGCTCCCGGAAGCATCGTGGGGTGTGGTATCGAGCAGGTCGAACCTGCCGACTGGGACTCCGTACGAATGCGTTACGCCCTGCCCGAGCGCTACGTTCTCTTTCTGGGACGCGTCACCCGGCAGAAGATCAACCGCATCATTCCCGAATTTCTGCGGTACAAACGCCGTTACGGCGGAGATGTCAAGCTGGTGCTGGTGGGAGGCGTCGATCCCTGTATCAAAAATCCCGACTCCGGAGAGGTCATTCTGACGGGATTCGTCGACGATGCCGAAAAGAGCGCCATTGTCCGTCACGCCTCGGTGATCATCAACCCTTCGAAACTGGAGAGTCTTTCGCTGCTGATGCTCGAGGCGATGCAGAACCGCATTCCCGTGCTGGTGAACGGACAAAGCGAGGTGATGAAGGATCACTGCAAGTTGAGCGGTGCAGCGCTGTGGTACAACAACTGGCGTGACTTCCGGCGAAAACTGCACCGCTTGCTTGAGGACGAGGAGCTGCGGCGGCAAATTGCCGAATGCGGTCCGGCCTACGTCGAGAAATACTACTCCTGGGAGGTGATCATTCCCCGGCTGCGAGCCCTGATCGAGAGTCTCTGAGAGGGACCTGAGGCGGGGACAGGTTGACGGCAGGACCTTGTAGGACAACGGCAGAAAGGCACCAAATGGCGGCTGGAAGGTGACCGAGAGGCAGCAAGGGGGGGGGCAACCCGACCGCATCACGACCGACCCGGCAAAACCGGCTCTGCAAAATCCGGCAAGAACCCGCAAAAAAAGGACGGAACGCATGACAGCGCTCCGTCCTTTTCTGTTCTTGCTGTGCATGTCGAGAGGTCGCCCCCGATTCCCGGCCGAGGTCTCTTCTGCGCAGCCGTGTATCCGTCCCGGGGCCGCCTCAGAAACGGTGCACAGCCCGCACGAGGAACTTGTTGTATTTCGGAATCTCCACCACGTACGGAGGTTCGATGCTCATGTGCGAGGTGTAGGCGTTCTTCTCATCCATCTCGGTCGACGAGAAGTAGTAGACCATCCGGTCCATACGTTTTCCGCCGGCATCCTTCAGGGCTTCGTTGAACTTGTTGCGGGCCTGACGGTCGTTGTGCAGACGCGAACCGCCGTTGTAGTTGTGGCCGATCGTCAGCAGTTCGTCAATCGAGGGGAGATACCACCCCTCGCCCTTGTCGCGACACCACTTGAAGGCCGGGAAATCCTCCCACGAAAGGTTGTTCTCCTCGATGTAGCGGGCCACCCGGACCATGTTCTCCGCACCGTCGGTCCGGTTGTCGGCGCCGACCAGTCGCAGATCCGGTTTGCGGAATTCGCTCCAGTGGAGGTAGATCTCGTCGAGCGAAAGAACCAGGCCGTGGCGCTTGTCATCCGAAAGCAGGCACACAACCCCCTTCACGCCGTTGTGATCATACAACTCCCCGATCTCGTACTCCTTGAGCACATACTGTCCGCCGGCCGTCTGCGTCATGAGCGGTGCGGGGACGGCCTGCGGCTCCCCGGCAGGATTTGCGGCCTCGGGGACCGCCGGTACGGCAGGAACCGCCGCTCGCGTATAATACTCCATCTCGCCGTTGGCGTAGCGGATGTAGTGGATCTCGGCCGTGGGCAGGAGGTAGGTCGGCCCCTCGGGATTGGAAAAGCGTTTGTAGCGGACACTCTCGGGCGAAATCTCGATCACCCGGGCCTCGATCTTCGTCGAGTCGATCTTCACGATCAGGTCCTGAGCAGAGGCTGCGAAAGCCCCGAAAAAGGCTGCCAGAAGCAGCAGTGCGATTCTTTTCATCTTCTCTGGTACGGGTTGTGCAGCAAAGATAACGCTTTTCCAAACATTCTTCGTATCTTTGTCGCAAATATGAACGCGTAAAAATTCCGCACATGGCATTTTTCGATATTTTCCGCAAGAAACAGCAGGAGGCGCCCGCCTCCGAGGAGCAGCTCCGGAAGCAGCAGCAGGAGTTGGACGCCGGACTGGAGAAGACCAAGAGCGGTCTCTTCTCGAAGCTGGCGCGCGCCGTGGCCGGACGCTCGACGGTCGATGCCGACGTGCTCGACGACCTGGAGGAGGTGCTCATCACCTCGGACGTCGGCGTGGAGACCACCGTGAAGATCATCCGCCGCATCGAGGAGCGCGTCGCCCGCGACAAGTACATGAACACCTCCGAACTGCAGCGCATCCTGCGCGAGGAGATCACCGCGCTGCTTGAGGAGGCCCACGGCTCGGACACGCACTTCGGGCTCGACGCCCGCGAGGGCGAACCCTACGTGGTAATGGTTGTCGGGGTGAACGGCGCCGGCAAGACCACGACCATCGGCAAACTGGCCGCACAGCTCGTCAAGGCCGGGCGCAAGGTCTGGATCGGGGCGGCCGACACGTTCCGTGCCGCGGCCATCGACCAGTTGCAGGTCTGGGCCGACCGCGCCGGTGCCACGATGATTCACCAGCAGATGGGCTCCGACCCCGCGTCGGTGGCCTACGACACGCTCACCTCGGCCAAGGCCAACGGCGCCGACGTGGTGCTGATCGACACGGCCGGGCGTCTGCACAACAAGATCAACCTGATGAACGAGCTGACGAAGATCCGCAACGTCATGGGCAAGGTGATCCCCGGCGCCCCGCACGAGGTGATGCTCGTGCTGGACGGCTCGACCGGACAGAACGCCTTCGAACAGGCGCGGCAGTTCACCCAGGCCACGCAGGTCACCTCGCTGGCCATCACCAAGCTCGACGGCACGGCCAAGGGCGGCGTGGTGATCGGCATCAGCGACCAGTTCCACATCCCGGTGCGCTACATCGGCATCGGCGAGGGGATCGACCAGCTGCGCATCTTCGACCGCCGGGAGTTTGTCAACGCATTGTTCGGCCATGAAAAAGATTAACGTCATCACGCTCGGCTGCTCGAAGAACACCGTCGACAGCGAGCACCTCATGGCGCGGTTGGCCGCCGCGGGCTACGAGGTTCTTTTCGACAGCGACCGCACGGATGCCAAGGTGGTCGTGATCAACACGTGCGGCTTCATCGGCGACGCCAAGCAGGAGTCCATCGAGATGATCCTCCGCGCCGCCGAGGCCAAGAAGGCCGGACGCATCGAGCACCTCTTCGTCATCGGATGCCTCTCGGAGCGCTACGCCGACGAACTGCGCCGCGAGATTCCCGAAGTGGACGAATACTTCGGGGCCCGCACGTGGGACGGCATCGTCCGCGCACTGGGGGCCTCGGAGGATCCCGAGCTGGTGACCGAACGCCACCTCACCACGCCGAAACATTACGCCTACCTGAAGATCTCCGAGGGGTGCAACTGGAAATGCGGCTACTGCGCCATTCCGCTCATCCGCGGACCACACGTTTCCGTACCGATCGAGGAGCTGGAGGAGGAGGCCCGCAAACTGGCTGCCGCAGGCGTGCGCGAACTGATCGTCATCGCGCAGGACACCACCTATTATGGACTGGACCTCTACGGCAAACGCCGCCTGGGCGAGTTGCTGCGCCGTCTGTGCCGCATCGACGGCATCGAGTGGATCCGCCTCCACTACGCCTATCCGGCGGCCTTCCCCGAGGATGTGATCGAGGTGATGGCCTCGGAGCCCAAGATCTGCAAATACCTCGACATCCCGTTCCAACACATCTCCGACGCACAACTCTCGGCCATGCTGCGCCGCCACACGAAGGCCGAGGCGCTGGAGCTGATCCACAAACTGCGTGCAGCGATCCCCGATCTGGCGCTGCGCACGACGCTGCTTGTGGGCTATCCGGGCGAAACGGAGGCCGACTTCGAGGAGCTGCTCGACTTCGTGCGCGAGGTGCGCTTCGAGCGGCTCGGCGTCTTCGCCTATTCCGAGGAGGAGGGGACCTGGTCGGCCGAGAAGCTCCGCAACGACGTCCCCGAGGAGGTCAAGCAGCAGCGCGTCGAGCGCATCATGGCGCTGCAGAACGAAATCTCGCTCGAGAACAACCGCCGCCGCGTGGGACGCGAGGAGCGGGTGCTGATCGACTCGCGCCAAGGCGACTGGTATGTGGGCCGCACGCAGTACGATTCGCCCGAGGTCGACCAGGAGATCCACATCCCGGCCGGAGAGAAACGGCTGCTCAAAGGCCACTTCTACCGCGTGCGGATCGACGCGGCCGAGGACTACGATCTCTACGCTTCGCCCATCGGCAAATAAAATAATTTGTGTTTTATCCTTTTTTTGCTTACCTTTGAAAAAGCAAAACGGACTCATACCGACACCGATGGCCGATAAAAGTGTGATAACGAACATCGAAGCCCGTGTCAGGCAGTTGATCGACGACCACAAAAGGCTCTCCGAACGCTGCAGCGAGCTGACCGCCCAACGCGATGCCCTGCGCATCGAGAAGCGTTCGCTCGAGGAGCGGATCCGGATTCTGGATGCCGAGGTAGCCAGAATGCAGCTTGCCGAAGGTCTTGCCGGCGGAGGTCCGAATCGCGAAAAGGCGAGGGCACGTGTCAACAGACTGATGCGGGAGGTTGACAAATGCATCGCACTGCTGGGCCAATCCGCCGCACTCCCCGATGCCTCATCGGCCAAAAACGGGAAGTAGAGCGTAACCCGAGACGAAACGAATATAAAAAAAACAGAAAATGGCAAAACAGGCGATAACCCTCAAGATAGCCGGCAAAAGCTACCCTTTCAACATCGAAAGCGGGAAAGAGGAGGCCTATCGTCTGGCCGAAAGAGAGGTAAACTCCTATGTCGCGCTGATCAAGCAGCAGAACATCAAGGGTTGGGGTGAGCAGGATTACCTGGCCATGGCCGCCCTGAAGTTCGCCATCGCAAACGTCAGCATCCGACAGAGCCGCGAACTCGACAACGAGGATCTCAAACACCTCGAGAAGATCAGTTCCGACATCGACACCTACCTCAACACCCTCTGACCGGAGGGGGGGGCCTCCAGGGGGGGGGCTAACGGAGCAACGGGGCAACAAAAGAGCAACGGGGCAACGGAGAAGGAGGGAGAAGACGGAGAAGACGGAGAAGGAGGGAAGGTCGTAAGGACGCTCTGAAGGAATGGTCGTAAGGACGCTCTGAGGGGAAGGACGAACAGGAGGAAAAAGAAAGACGAAGAGAGGAGACAGACGAGACGAAAAATTACCGGAGGAATCCGGCCGAAAGGGTTGATCCGAAACGGAGGGCCCGAAAGCCGGAAACCCGAACCGATAGCAAAAAGAGGGGCCGCAGGCGGCATACGAACCGCGCCCAACCTCGACAACGTTCTTTTTACATATCAGAATCTACCCGCATAGATTCCTTAAAGCTTTGCGAAACTGAACACTTTTTATATTGGGGCAACTCCCGATGCTTCAAAATCAGGCCTTACTACCCGCATTGGGGAGTGCGTTACGGCGCACCGTTGGAAGATTGCGATACTCGGAGCCCCCACACATGACCTATCTTGCAGATTCGTCAAACGAGACTAAGGAAGCTATGCGGTTTTTTTTTGAATTTACTAACTAACACCTATTTATAAATTAAAAACACGTAAAGACCAATGTATACCACCATTTTGGTAGCCTGCATCTCGGCAGTGGTCGCCATTGCGATTTACGCGGTGATTACGAACTTCGTCGTCAAGAACACGATCCGCAAACGCCGCGATGCCGCACTCAAGGAGGCCGAAGCCGAAGCCGAGATGATCAAGAAGGAGCGGATCCTTCAGGCCAAGGAGAAGTTCATCCAACTCAAGAGCGAATACGACCGTCAGGTAAACGAGCGCAACCAGAAACTCAACCAGAGCGAACAGCGCGCCAAGCAGCTCGAGCAGAACCTCCAGAACAAGGAACGCGACCTGGAGAACAAGCTCCGCGACAACGATCGTCTCAAGGAGCAGATGCAGAACCAGTTGCAGATCCTCGAGCACAAGAAGGAGGAGATCGACCAGGTGCGCCGCGAACAGAACGTCCGCCTCGAACAGATCTCCGGCATGAGCACCGAGGAGGCCAAGAACATCCTCATGGAGAACATGAAGGCCGAGGCCAAGACCGAAGCCGCCGCCTATATCAACGAGACGATCGAAGAGGCCAAGATGACCGCCACGAAGGAGGCCAAACGCATCATCGTCGCCTCGATCCAGCGCGTGGCCACCGAAACCGCCATCGAGAATGCCGTCACGGTATTCAACATCGAGAGCGACGAGGTCAAGGGCCGCATCATCGGCCGTGAGGGCCGCAACATCCGTGCCCTGGAGGCCGCCACCGGCATCGAGATCATCGTCGACGACACCCCCGAGGCCATCATCCTCTCGGGATTCGACCCCGTGCGTCGCGAAATCGCCCGTCTGGCACTCCACCAGCTCGTCACCGACGGCCGCATCCACCCGGCCCGCATCGAAGAGGTCGTAGCCAAGGTCAAGAAACAGATCGAGGAGGAGATCGTCGAGGTCGGCAAACGCACGGCCATCGACCTGGGTATCCACGGTCTGCACCCCGAGATGATCCGTCTGATCGGCAAGATGAAATACCGTTCGTCCTACGGCCAGAACCTGTTGCAGCACGCCCGTGAGACGGCCAACCTGGCCGGTATCATGGCTTCCGAACTGGGTCTGAACCCCAAGATCGCCCGCCGTGCCGGTCTGCTGCACGATATCGGCAAGGTGCCCGACGACGAGCCCGAACTGCCGCACGCAATCATCGGCATGAAGCTCGCCGAGAAATACAAGGAGCGCCCCGAAGTCTGCAACGCCATCGGCGCCCACCACGACGAGGTGGAGATGACCTCGCTCATCGCCCCGATCATCCAGGCCTGCGATGCCATCTCGGGAGCCCGTCCGGGAGCCCGCCGCGAGGTAGTCGAGAGTTACATCAAGCGTCTGAAGGAGATGGAGGATATCGCACTGTCGTACCCCGGCGTCGTGAAGACCTACGCCATCCAGGCCGGACGCGAACTGCGTGTAATCGTCGGAGCCGACAAACTCTCCGACCAGGAATCGGAGGGACTCTCGCACGATATCGCCAAGAAGATCCAGGACGAGATGACCTACCCGGGCCAGGTGAAGATCACCGTCATCCGCGAAACCCGCGCCGTCGCCTACGCCAAATAGGCGCCGGCCGGACGTCGGCGCCCCTGGGAAAGAGGCATCGACGAAAAAAGCTGAAGAGGCAAGAGGGGGGGGGTAGGAGAGAAAACTCCTTCCCGGGAAAAATCCTCCGGAGTCTCCGGAGGATTTTTTTCATAAAAAAGATACCTGCAGTATGAAAAGCCCAAAGACCGATACCATCACGCCGTCTCTCAAAAGTTATGTCGAGGAGCAAATCATTCCCCGTTACCGGACGTTCGACCGGGCACATAACCTCGACCACGTACGCGCGGTGATCGACCGCAGCCTGACGCTGGCCGCCGACTGCGAGGTCAACGCCGAAATGGTCTACACGATCGCCGCCTACCACGATACGGGACTCGTCAACGGCCGCGAGCACCACCACCTCGACGCGGGGCGCATTCTCGAAGCCGACCCGGAACTGCGCCGCTGGTTCCCGGAAGAAGAGATCCGCACGATGCGCGAAGCCGTTGAGGACCACCGCGCCTCATCGGATCACGCCCCGCGTTCGATCTACGGACGCATCGTTGCCGAGGCCGACCGACAGATCGACCCCGAGACGGTCCTCCGCCGCACGATCCAGTACAGCCTGGCCCACTACCCGGAGCTCGACCGCGAGGGGCACTTTGCACGCTGTACCGAACATCTGCGGGGAAAATATGCCGAAGGGGGCTACCTGCGGCTGTGGATCGTCCCCTCGGAGAATGCCCGACGTCTTGACGAGCTGCGACGGATCATCAACGACGCGCAGCTGCTGCGCGACCGTTTCGACCACCTGTTCGACATCGAGATCCGAACACCCGGATTATAACCGAACAGCCGCATTTCGGACCGGCAGTCCCCGGCAGACTCCGACAAAAGACCTCCCGGATGAATCCGCTTCAAACAGAAAGCCCACGGACGCGGGCAGGGAGAGCGACTCCGACAGGAGAGGGTCCGCACAGACCGCCGTCCAAAGACCCGACCACGCAACGGCTGCCCCGGAAACGGGCCTCTCGCCCGGGAAAAATGCGGTCCGAAGGACAAAAAGGAGGAATTTCTTACGGATTTTGCCTAAAAAAGCGTATCTTTATGAAGTTTTGCTGCGCCGACGGCCGGCATGACACCAAGCCGAGCTTCACACTAATCTTAACCAATAAAAACAAACGATGAAAAAATTCCTTTTGTCGGCCTTTGCGCTCACTCTGGCAGGGTCCGGCTTCGCGGCGGCAGATCAGCCCGCGATCGTTCCCGTACCCCAACAGGTCACCAGCAACGGCTCGAAAGCCATCACCCTGACGGCCGACAGCCGTATCAGCATTCCACGCTCGGACAAGGCGCTGCGCGGTGCCGTGGAGCTCTTCTCCCGACAGATTGCCCGGGAAGCAAATCTTGCGCTGAAGGTCGTCGAGAAGCCTGAGGGCGATATCCGTCTGGCCATCGATCCGAAGCTCGGCGAAGAGGCCTATCGGCTCGACATTACGAAGCAGGGTGTCGATATCCGGGGCGGAGCGCCGGCCGGAGTCTTCTACGGACTGCAGACGCTGCGGCAGTTGCTGACCCAGTATGGCGCGACGCTCCCCGAGGTGACGGTCGAGGATGCCCCCTCGTTCGGATACCGCGGGGCGATGCTCGACTGCTGCCGCCACTTCTTTTCGGTCGACGATGTCAAGACCTTCATCGACATGCTGGCCCTGCACAAGATCAACCGTTTCCACTGGCACCTGACCGACGATCAGGGCTGGCGCATCGAAATTCACCGCTATCCCGAACTGACGCGCGTCGGTTCGCAGCGCGCCGAGACGGTCCTCGGACACAACTCGCCGGCCTGTGACGGCATTCCCTACGGCGGCTACTACACCCAGAAACAGATCCGCGAAGTGGTGGCCTATGCCGCCGAACGGTTCGTCACCGTGGTTCCCGAGATCGAGATGCCGGGCCACGCTTCGGCCGCTCTGACAGCCTATCCCTGGCTGGGCTGCGCCGGCGAAGGATACGAGGTGCAGCCCCACTGGGGTGTCTTCCCCGAGGTCTTCTGCGCCGGCAAGGACTCAACCTTCGAGTTCATGCAGAACGTGCTGGCCGAGGTGATTGAACTCTTCCCCTCGGAATACATCCACGTGGGCGGCGACGAGTGCCCGAAAGATAACTGGAAGATCTGCCCCAACTGCCAGAAGCGCATTCGCGACGAAAAGCTCAAGGACGAACACGGACTGCAGAGCTATTTCGTCCTGCGCATGGAGAAGTGGCTCAACGAGCACGGACGCCACCTGATCGGCTGGGACGAGATCCTCGAGGGAGGCATCTCGAAGAGTGCCACCATCATGTCGTGGCGCGGCGCCAAGGGAGGCATCGCCGCAGCCCGTTCGGGCAACAAGGTGATCATGACGCCCAACACCCACTGCTATCTGGACTACTACCAGACCGAGCAACCCCTGGGCAACGAACCGTGGGGAATCGGCGGATACGTTTCGGTCGAGAAGGCTTACTCGCTCGATCCCTACGATCAGCTGACCGAGGCCGAGCGCCCCTACATCCTCGGCGTACAGGGCAACATCTGGACCGAGTACATGGCCTCGCTGGCCCACGTCCAGCACATGGTGCTGCCGCGCATCGCCGCACTGGCCGAGGTGGGATGGGCATACGACCGCCGCGACATCAACGACTTCCGCCGCCGCATGGAGAATCTACGCAAGATCTACGAGCGGTGCGGATACCGCTACGCCCCCTACTTCTTCGAGAAACCCGTGGCCGGAGAATAGCGCTGAGACACAGAACTACCGGCTGAAGCACCGGAAACAACAGAGGGGGGGGGCGCAGGCGATACCGGCACGACGGGCCCTTCCCCCCCCGACAAAAAAGCGGAGATCCCCGAAAGGATCTCCGCTTTTTCCTGCCGCAGACGGCGCCTATTCAACGTCGTGCGGGAAATACTTCATGTACTGTACGCGCTGGAAGAATTCGCCCTGCGACGAGCCGTAGTCCATCCGTCCGCGGAAGGACTCCAGCGTATCGAAACCGTGGCGCGCAGCCCACTCGTCGACGAAGCGGCCGATCTGCCCGATCACCTCATAGCCGTGCTTGTGGATGGCCGTGCAGACCTGAACGGCCTTCGCGCCGCACAGCAGCGCCTTGACGGCCGCCGCACCGTCGTGCACACCCGTCGAAACGGCCACGTCCAGCTGCGGCAGGACGTGCGAACAGAGGGCCGTGCTCCGCAGCACGTTGCGCAGTTCGCTCGGCTCGCTGAAGGGATCGGCCGGCTGGAGAGTCATCTTTTCGATGTCGATATCGGGTTCGAAGAAGCGGTTGTAGAGCACCACGCCCTTGGCACCGCGGGCCAACAGCGTGTCACACGTCGAGAGGACGTTCGTCAACCGCATCGGGAGCTTGACCGATACGGGGATCTTCACCGCCGAGGCCACCTTGCGCACGATGTCGGCATAGTGCTGCTCGATCTGCGCGGCCGAAGCGTGACGGTCCGTTGGCAGCACGAAGATATTCAGTTCGAGGGCCGAGGCGCCGGCAGCCTCCATCGACGTGGCGTAGTCGATCCACGCCTCGCCCGTGCCGATGCAGTTGATGCTTCCGATGACGGGCACCCCCAGGGCGGCGGCATCCTTGACCAGTTGCAACAGTTCGGACTTGTAGGCGTCACCCAGATAGCGTTCGAGATACTCGCCGGCATCCCCGTAGCCCTCCATCTTGTCCAGCGAGGCGGCCTGACGGTAGATCTGCTCCTCGAAGATCGACTTCAATACGACGGCGCCCGCCCCGTGGCGTACGCACTCCTCGATATGGGTCTTGTTCGACGTGTAGGGCGAACTGCTCACAACGACCGGACTCGAAAGTTCGAGTCCCAGGTATTCGGTTTTCATCTTTCTATGCGTTTTTTGGTAATCCGTTATACAAAAGGAATCTTCACCACCTCGGCGCGCACGGGCTTCTCGCGGATGATGACATCAACCTGCGTGCCGACTTTGGCAAAGGGAGTCTCGACGTAGCCCAGCGCCACGCCCACCTTCAGACACGGCGACATGGTGCCCGAGGTGACGTGGCCGATCGCACGCCCTTCGGCATCGGCCAGCGCGTAGCCGTGGCGCGGAATGCCTCGCCCGACCATCTTCAGTCCGACGAGCTTGCGTGCAACGCCCTCTGCCTTCTGGCGCTCCAACAGCGGACGGTCGATGAAATTCTTCCCCTCGGCGAACTTCGTGATCCAGCCCAGCCCCGCCTCGATAGGTGAGGTTGTGTCGTCGATGTCGTTGCCGTAGAGGCAGAAGCCCTTCTCCAGGCGCAGTGTGTCGCGCGCTCCCAGACCGATATTCTTCAGTCCGTACTCGGCACCGGCCTCCCAGAGGGCCTTCCACAGCCGGGCGCCATCCTCGTTGGCCACGTAGATCTCGCAGCCTCCGGCACCCGTGTAGCCCGTGATCGAGAGGATCGCCCGGCAGCCGGCCACCTCCATCTTGCGGAACGTATAGTACTCCATCTCCTCGACCGGCTCCGTGCACATCTTCTGCACGATCTTCATGGCCAGGGGTCCCTGTACGGCCAGCTGGCAGATCTCGTCCGAAGCGTTGTAGAGCTCCTTGCCGGCTCCGGCCTCCATACCGAACTCCTCGCCGCCCACGCGGCAGATGTGCGCCCAGTCTTTCTCGATATTGGCGGCGTTGACGCACAGCATGTAGGTCTGGGCGTCGATGCGGTAGACCAGAATGTCGTCGACGATGCCTCCGCGGCCGTTCGGCATGCACGAATACTGCACCTTGCCGTCGTAGAGCTTCGACACGTCGTTGGTTGTGATACGCTGCAGTAGCGCCTCGGCCTTGGGTCCCTTGACCCAGATCTCGCCCATGTGGCTCACGTCGAAGACGCCCGCACCCTGACGCACGGTCATGTGCTCGTCGGTGATGCCCGTGAACTCGATGGGCATGTTATAACCCGCAAATTCGGCCATCCTGGCCCCTGCGGCGATGTGATAATCGGTAAATACGGTGGTTTTCATATCAGGTGTTTGGTGGTTACTCGCGACGTTTCACGCCCAGACGCGGACAGCGGTGGAACTCCTTCGTGCGGTCGAACAGGTAGCGGTAGGTCGTGTGGACCTTGTGGCGCGTGGCGCAGACGTAGGTCTCGATCATGCGGTTCATCACCGGGTTGAAGTCGCCGATCCACGCCAGCTCCATCGTCTTGTAGGGGTTCTTCGTCAGCTCGAGGAACTCGTAGTACTTGACCATGATGGCCGACTCGACCCCCTTGCCGTGGAATTCGGGCGTAATGCCGAAGATCACCCCGAAGATGCGGTCGCACGACTTGCGCACCTTCAGGTCCCACATCAGGCGCAGCTTCTGCCACAGCCCGAACTTGCCGTTGAACTTGCCGATCAGGCGGTTCAGGTCGGGCACCGTGATGAAGAAGCCGATCGGCTCGTCGTTGAAGTAGGCGAAGAAGATGATGTTCGGGTCGATGATCGGCTTCATCTCGTGGACCATGGCCAGCGCCTCCTCCTGCGTCATGGGCTTCACCCCCGAAAAGAGGGCCCAGGCCTTGTTGTAGATCACGCGGAAATTCTCGGCCGCCTCCTCGAGATTCTTCATGTCGATGTGCTCGACGCGGTAGCCCGGCACGGTATAGAGCCGCTTGGCGCGGGCGAAGATCTGCTTGTTGGCCTCCGAGTTGTTCACGCGCCAGATGAAGCTGTGCTGGTTGAAGTAGTTGCGGAAGCCGTAGTTTTCGAACAGATCCTTGTAGTAGGGCGGGTTGTAGGGGTTCTTGTAGAGGGGCTGGAACTCATAGCCCTCGACCAGCAGGCCCCACCAGTCACGGCGCTGTCCGAAGTTCACCGGGCCGTCCATGGCCTCCATGCCGCGGCTGGCGAGCCACATCCGTGCGGTGTCGAACAGCAGGTTGGCCACCTCCTGGTCTTCGATCGATTCGAAGAAGCCGCAGCCGCCCGTGGGCTGCTCCTCCAGAGCGGCCTTTTCGCGGTTGTAGAAGGCCGCGATACGGCCCACGACCTCGCCCCGTGCGTTGCGCGCCACCCAGCGGATGGCCTCGCCGTCGGCAAACAGGTCGTTGCGCCGGAGGTCGAAGACCTCCAGCACGTCGACGTCCAGCGGGCAGACCCAGTTGCGGTTTCCCTTGTAGATGCGTTTCGGGAGGTCGAGCCACTCGCGCTCGACAGTCGGCGTCGTAACCTCCTGCAACGTATATTTCTCCTTATTCATCGGCTTGAGCGTTAAATTCGATGTTTACAACGTTCAAAGGTAACAATTTTTTCCTTATTTTTGTTCATCTGCCAAATTTCCGAATCCGAATGAACAAAAGCCTCGAACAATACATGTCCGACGGGAGCAAACTCCCCTATCGGTTCATGAAATACCGCATCCACAAGATCCTGCTCGTCTGCTGCAGCTACGACGGCTACATCCTCGAGGAGGACGGCCACATCGAATCGCAGATCAACCAGGAGTACATCGACCTCAACATGTCGAACCCGCCGTCGCTCACGCGCGTCAGCTCGACGGCCGAGGCGCTCGAGGCCCTGGCCGAGGACGACTCCTACGACTTCATCCTGACGATGTACAACGTCGGCGAACCCGACGTCTTCGCCTTCGCCCACATCGTCAAGGAGCGCCATCCGCAGATCCCCGTAGCGCTGCTCACCTCCTTCTCGAAGGACATCTACCGCCGCATCGAGGAGCAGGACCACTCGGGCCTCGACTACCTCTTCTCGTGGCACGGCAACACGGACCTGATCATCGGTATCATCAAACTCATCGAGGACAAGATGAACGCCGACGAGGATATCCTCGAGGGGGGCGTGCAGGCCATCCTGCTGGTCGAGGACTCGATCCGCTTCTACTCGACCTACCTGCCCGAACTCTACAAGCTGATCCTGCTGCAGAACACCGAATTCCTGAAGGACGCCTTCAACGAACAGCAGCAGGTGCTCCGCAAACGGGCCCGTCCGAAGATCCTCCTGGCACGCAGCTACGACGAGGCCGTCGAACTCTACGACCGCTACCACAAGAACCTGCTCGGCGTAATCTCCGACGTGGGGTTCGTCCTCCACCGCAACGCCCCCTCCGAGAGCGAGAAGCTCGACGCCGGAATCGACCTCTGCCGCCGCATCAAGCAGGACAATCCGCTGATGCCCGTGCTGCTGCAGTCGTCGCAGACCTCCTTCCGCGAACAGGCCCGGGCGCTCGGCGCCGGCTTCATCGCCAAGAACTCCAAGACGCTGCTCTCCGAGCTGAGCGACTACATCGCCAAGGAGTTCGCCTTCGGCGACTTCGTCTTCGAGGACCCCGAGACCGGCGCCGAAATCGGCCGCGCCAAGGACCTCACGCAGATGCAGCAGATGATCGCCACGATCCCCGACGAGGCCTTCGAGTACCACACCTCGCAGAACCACCTCTCCAAGTGGCTCTATTCGCGCGGACTGTTCCCGCTGGCCGCCTCGATCCGCCAGTACAACAAGAGCCACTTCTCGTCGGTCGAGGAGCACCGCCGCGTACTGGTCAACCTGATCCGCGACTACCGCACGCTGCTCGGTCAGGGTGTCGTGGCACGCTTCGACCCGGAGACCTACTCCGATGCCGTGGCCTTCGCCCGCATCGGCGAGGGTTCGCTCGGCGGCAAGGCCCGCGGCCTGGCCTTCATGAACTCGATGCTCACCAAGCACCGCCAGTACGACAAACACGAGAACGTCCGCATCATGATCCCCCGCTCGGTGGTCATCGCCACGGAGTATTTCGACGAGTTCATCCACCGCAACGGCCTGCAATACATCATCTCGCAGGACTTCTCCGACGAGGAGATCCTCTCGGAATTCGTCACCTCGACCGTGCCGCAGCGCCTGCAGGAGGAGCTGAAGGCCTACATCCGCACGGTCCGCACGCCGCTGGCCATACGCTCCTCGTCCAAACTCGAGGATTCGCACTACCAGCCCTTCGCCGGCATCTACTCCACCTACATGATCCCCTACACGCCCAACGAGGATCAGATGCTGCGGCTCGTCCTGCGCGCCGTCAAGAGCGTCTACGCCTCGGTCTACTTCGCCGCCTCGAGGGCCTACATCGCCTCGTCGCAGAACCTCATCTCGGAGGAGAAGATGGCCGTCATCATCCAGGAGGTCTGCGGCACGGAACAGAACGGGCTGTGGTTCCCGACCTGCTCGGGCGTCGCCCGCTCGATCAACTACTACCCGATCGGCGACGAACAGCCCTCGGACGGCGTCTGCAACCTGGCCATGGGTCTGGGCAAACTGGTCGTCGACGGCGGCCGCACGCTGCGCTTCTCGCCCCACTACCCGCAGAAGGTGCTCCAAACCTCGACCCCCGAACTGGCGCTGAGCGACACGCAGACCGAGGTGCTGGCCCTGAGCCTGCGCCCCGAGGAGTTCCGCACCTCGATCGACGATGCGGTCAACCTGCGCCGCCTGACGCTGCGCGAAATCGGCGACTACCGCAACTCGCGCTACGTCTGCTCGGTCTGGGACCGCGAGAACGAACGCATCTCGGACAGTCCGTTCGACCGCGGGCGCAAGGTCATCACGTTCAACAACATCCTCAAGTACAACACCTTCCCGCTGGCCGAGATCATCTCGGACATCCTCCGCATGGGGGCCGAGGAGATGCGCTGCCCGGTAGAGGTGGAGTTCGCCGTCAATATGGACGTCGCCCCCGGCCAGCAGCAGATCTTCAACCTGCTGCAGATCCGCCCGATCATCGACAACCAGGACAACCGCGCCATCGACTGGTCGAAGGAGGACCCCGCCCGGGCACTGATCTACGGCGAACAGGCCCTCGGCATCGGCATGATGGCCGACCTCGCGGACATCATCTACGTCAAGAGCGACGCCTTCGACTCGCTCTCGACCGAAAAGATCGCCGACGAACTGCTCCAGCTGAACAACCGCATGCGTGACGAAGGACGCTCCTACATCCTCGTCGGACCGGGCCGCTGGGGATCGTCGGACCCCTATCTGGGCGTTCCCGTCAAGTGGAACCACATCTCCGAGGCGAAGGTCATCGTCGAGTGCGGCATCGAGAAGTTCGAGGTCGAGCCCTCGCAGGGGACCCACTTCTTCCAGAACGTCACCTCGCTGGGGGTGGGCTATCTGACGATCAGCCCCTTCCGCGGCGACGGCATCTTCCGCGAAGAGGAACTCAACGCCCGCAAGGCCCTCTACGAGGGGGTCTATCTGCGTCAGGTGCGCTTCGAACACCCGCTCTGGGTCTGCATCGACGGGCGTTCGAGCAAGGGCATGATCCGGGAAGCACAGAAAGACTAAAATTTTCCGAAATTTTCCCGAAAAAAGTTACAATCCATAAGAAATATTGCTATATTTGTAACAGAAGAATACCAAACCTAAAAACTTCAAAGCTATGAACGTAAACAAAATCATGACGGAACTCGAGCGTAAGCACCCCGGCGAAAGCGAATATCTGCAGGCCGTACGCGAAGTGCTGATGACCGTCGAGGAGGCCTACAACCAACACCCCGAATTCGAGGCCAACCGCATCGCCGAACGGATCGTCGAGCCCGACCGCATCTTCACGTTCAAAGTCGTATGGGTAGACGACCGCGGCGAGGTGCAGACCAACCTCGGCTACCGCATCCAGTTCAACAACGCCATCGGCCCCTACAAGGGCGGTCTGCGTTTCCACCCCTCGGTCAACCTCTCGATCCTCAAGTTCCTCGGTTTCGAGCAGATCTTCAAGAACGCCCTGACGACCCTGCCGATGGGCGGCGCCAAGGGCGGCTCGGACTTCAACCCCAAGGGCAAGTCGGATCGCGAAGTGATGCGCTTCTGCCAGGCCTTCATGACCGAACTCTGGCGCCACATCGGTCCCGAGACCGATGTCCCGGCCGGTGACATCGGCGTCGGCGGCCGCGAAATCGGTTATCTCTACGGCATGTACCGCAAACTCGCCCGCGAGAATACCGGCGTACTGACCGGCAAGGGCATGACCTACGGCGGTTCGCTCATCCGTCCCGAGGCTACGGGCTTCGGCGCCGTCTACTTCCTGCGCCAGATGCTCCAGAAGGCCGGCATGGATATCAAGGGTCAGACGATCGCCATCTCGGGCTTCGGCAACGTCGCCTGGGGTGCCGCCAAGAAGGCCACGGAACTCGGCGCCAAGGTCGTGACGCTGTCGGGTCCCGACGGTTATGTCTACGATCCGGACGGTCTGAACGACGAGAAGATCAACTATATGCTTGAGCTGCGAGCCTCGAACAACGACGTCGTGGAGCCCTACGTGCAGAAGTTCCCCGGTGCGAAGTTCTTCGCCGGCCGCAAGCCCTGGGAGGTCAAGGTCGACATCGCCATGCCGTGCGCCACGCAGAACGAGCTGGACGGTGAGGATGCCAAGAAGCTGCTGGCCAACGGTGTGAAGATCGTGGCCGAGGTTTCGAACATGGGCTGCCGTCCGGAGGCCATCGACGCCTTCATCGCCGCCAAGATCCCCTACGGACCGGGCAAGGCCGTCAACGCCGGCGGCGTGGCCACCTCGGGGTTGGAGATGACGCAGAACGCCCAGAAGCTCAACTGGACGGCCGAGGAGGTCGATGCCAAGCTGCACCAGATCATGTCGTCGATCCACCACGCCTGCCTCGAATACGGCACCGAAAAGGATGGCTACATCAACTACATGAAGGGCGCCAACATCGCCGGCTTCATGAAGGTGGCCAAGTCGATGGTCGAGCAGGGCATCCTGTAACTCCGCGACTCTCCGAAATACGAAAGGCCGTCCGACATCGGACGGCCTTTTTTGTGCGATCGCCCCCCCCCGAAACGGCTCCGGCGGGAAAATGCTTATGCTGAAAAATGCAGGGTTCATCATCAAACTCCGCCGGATGGTTGAATTTATTTGATGCTGTCGATGCGGTGTTCTACCTTTGGTTGCAGTCAAACCTCTAAACACGTTACGGATTATGACACACATTCGGAAAATCACCAACACCCTGGCAGCCGTAGCACTGGCCTGCCTGACGCTGGCCTCGGCAGCCTGCTCGGACGATGACGACAACAACACCCCGGCTCCCGACAAGCAGGGAGAGGCCCTGACGCTTCAGGATGTCGCCGGGAGCTATGCCGGAACGTTCGACTTCACGGCCGAGCCCAGCGAACTGAACCCCAAACCCGAACCGCAGACCGGTATCGCCGTTTCGCTCGAGGTGACCGAGAAGGGCACGCTGCATTTTGCCGAGTTCCCGGCCGCCACGCTGGTCAAGGCGCTGCTCGCTGATTCCGCCTCGGACGTGATCGCGATGCTGGGGACGGTCACCTACGACGCCACGATCGGTACCCCGACGGCCGACGCCTCGAAACTCACGGCCGCACTGACGACCCCCGATCTGGTGATCTCGCTGATGGCCGGCGCCCTGAAGGTGCAGATTGCGATCGAAGCCCCCGAGCAGCTCTCCTACACGAAGGAGGGCAATCTGGTCTTCACGCTCAAGACCCTCCGCTGCACGCTTGGCGACGGAGCCCCGATGGATCTGGTCAACACACTGACGTTTACGGTTCAAAAGCAGTAGACCGCAGGACGTCGGACATCGTGGAGATGCGGCCCGCTGCCGGACGGCCGGTGACGAGCGATGGTGCAAAACGCCGCCAGGCCCCGCCGACAAGCGACAACAGGTCACGCTTCCCGTCTCCGGAGAGGGGCGGCAACAGGGAAACGCCGCCGGCCGGGCCCTCTCCCGATTCCGACGATCCGCGCCGAAAAAAAGGGCTGTCCCCGATTGGGTACAGCCCTTTTTCATGCCTTGTCGGCCAACGGCTACAGACGCGCCTTGATCGCTTTGGTGGCCTCCTCGTAGCCCGGCTTCTCGAGCAGGGCGAACATGTTCTTCTTGTAGGCTTCGACACCCGGCTGGTCGAACGGATTGACACCCAGCAGATAACCGCTGATGCCGCACGCCTTCTCGAAGAAATAGAGCAGCGAACCGATCACCTCGGCCGTTACGGCCGGAATCTCCACCCGCAGGTTGGGAACCCCGCCGTCGACGTGAGCCAGCTGCACGCCCAGTTCGGCCATGCGGTTGACCTCCGAGATACGCTTGCCGGCCAGGTAGTTCAGACCGTCGAGGTTCTCCGGATCGGATTCGATGACCACCTTAGCAGCGGGCTGCGCTACGGAGATGATCGTCTCGAACATCTCGCGCTCACCCTGCTGGATGTACTGTCCCATCGAGTGCAGGTCGGCCGTCAGCGTCACGCTGGCCGGGAAGATACCCTTGCCCTCCTTGCCTTCGCTCTCGCCATAGAGCTGCTTCCACCACTCGTTGATGTACTGCAGACGGGGTTCGTACGAACCGAGGATCTCGATCTTCTTGCCGCTCTGGTACAGCAGGTTGCGCACCACGGCGTAGATGGCCGAGGGGTTCTCGGCAAAGGGAACCTCCTCCGAGGTGGCCTTCTCCATCTCCTGTGCACCGCGCACCAGCGCCCGGACATCCACGCCGGCCACGGCCAGCGGCAGCAGTCCCACGGGGGTCAGCACCGAGAAGCGGCCGCCCACGTCGTCCGGAATGACGAAGGTCGGATAACCCTCCTTCGTGGCGAGCGTCTTCAGTGCGCCGCGCGCCTTATCGGTCACGGCCACGATCCGCTCGGCAGCACCCTGCTTGCCGTAACGGCGCTCAATCTCGGCCTTGATCAGGCGGAAGGCGATGGCCGGCTCGGTCGTCGTCCCCGACTTCGAGATGACGATCGCAGCAATCGAGTGCTCCTTCACAGCCTCGAGCAGTTCGGCCGTATAATCCTCCGAAATATTCTGTCCGGCAAAGAGCACCGTCGGGTTCCTGTGCTCCTTGTGCAACAGCTCGAAGGGGTTGCTCATCGCCTCCAGAACGGCCTTCGCACCCAGATACGAACCGCCGATACCGATGCAGATCACCACGTCGGCCCGGGCGCGCAGTTTGGCCGCCTCGGCCTCGATGGCGTCGAGATCCGCCTCCGTGATCGACGACGGAAGGTGAATCCATCCCAGAAAATCGTTGCCGGCACCCTTGCCCGAGTGCAGCAGGGCGTTGGCAGCCTGCGCCTTGGCCTCCATCTCGGGGGTGATCTCCACACCCGCCTTCGAGATGTCCAGTTTTACGTTTTTCATATGCTTGTCAAATGAGTTTGGTTGTCAACAGTTGCATCTCGCGCCGGGCCGACGTCCCTTCGTAAAGCACGCGGTAGACCATCTCGGCGATGGGCATCTCGACGCGGTGGCGCGTATTGATGTGGCGGATGCAGTCGGCGGCGAAGTAACCCTCGGCCACCATCGTCATCTCGTTCAGCGCGCTCTTCACCGTGCAGCCGTGGCCGATCAGCAGTCCCAGCCGGCGGTTGCGGCTGTAGGTCGAGTAGCAGGTCACCAGCAGGTCGCCCAGATAGGCCGAGACCAGCGTGTTGCGGCGGTCGGGATAGCTCTCCTCCAGGAAGCGCGTCATCTCACCCGCCGAATTGGCAATGAGCACCGCCAGGAAGTTGTCGCCGTAGCCGAGCCCCACGGCCAGCCCGACGGCCAGTGCGTAGATGTTCTTCAGTATGGCTGCATATTCAATGCCATAGAGGTCGGTCGAGTAGCTCAGGCGGATGCTCTCGCCGGCGAAGCGCGTCCCGATCAGGCGGGCATTCTCCGGATCGGTGCAGACGACCGTCAGATAGGAGAGCTTTCCGCGCGAGACCTCCTCGGCGTGCGACGGTCCCGTAAAGAGCCCCAGCTGTCTGTAGGACAGACCGTAATGATCATGCACATACTCCACGACGGTTTGGTAGTCGCCCGGGACAAGGCCCTTGATGGCCGAGACGATGAACTTCTCCTTGAGCGAAACGGTCAGCGGCGCCAGGAAATCCTTCAGGTAGGCCGACGGCGTGGCCAGAATCACGATGTCGGCGCGGCTCACCACCTCATCCAGATCGTCCGACACGGCGAGCGTCGCGGGATCGAACTCCAGATCGCTCAGATAGCGCGGATTGCGCCCCTCGCGGCGCAGCGAGGCGAGCACTTCCGGGTTGCGGACATACCATCCCACGCGTTGTCCGTTGGCGGTGAGCAACCCCACCAGAGCCGTAGCCCAGCTTCCATAGCCGATCACCGCACATCGCGCGTCGGTTCCGATTTTGTATTCCATGCAGAAATGCGTTTATTCCACAAACGTTTATTCTACAAAGATAGCAAAATTTGGGAATACCGTCCAACTTTTTGCACGGCTTCGTCGCTCCGCAGCCATTTTCCACAGGCCGCTATCCGGTGCAGCCCCTCTTCTGAAAACGACAAAATCGACGGTCGATGAAAAAAATACGCCCCGTGATGCTCCAATTTCCGAGGGTTTTTGCTACCTTTGTCCAGATATGTCCGCACGCGGGGGCCCGAAAGCCGAATACCCCGCGTATCCAATTGACAATAAACGATTTTAGAAAACATACAGAGTTGGGTGTAGCCTTATGGGAATCTTTTCTTTGACACAGGAGCTGGCCATCGACCTCGGAACGGCCAACACGCTGATAATCCACAACGGCAAGGTCGTTGTCGACGAACCCTCGATCGTCGCCCTCGACGTCCATACCGGCAAACTCGTCGCCATCGGACAGCAGGCCCGCCAGATGCACGAGAAAACCAATCCGAACATCAAGACCATCCGTCCGCTCAAGGACGGCGTGATCGCCGACTTCAACGCCACGGAACTCATGTTACGCGGCATGATCAAGAAGGTCAAGACCTCCGGAAGCCTCTTCGCCCCGTCGCTGCGCATGGTCATCTGCATCCCCTCGGGTTCGACCAACGTCGAGATCCGCGCCGTGCGCGACTCGGCCGAACACGCCGGCGGCCGCGAGGTCTACATGATCTACGAACCGATGGCCGCCGCCCTCGGAGCCGGCCTCGACGTCGAAGCACCCGAAGGCAACATGGTCATCGACATCGGCGGCGGTACGTCGGAGATCGCCTGCATCTCGCTGGGCGGCATCGTCTGCTCGGAATCGATCAACACGGCCGGCGACGTCTTCACCAACGACATCCAGAGCTACGTCCGCCAGCAGCACAACATCCGCATCGGCGAGCGTACGGCCGAAGCCATCAAATGCTCGATCGGCGCCGCCGTCTCCGACCTGGAGGAGGAGCCCGAGGATTTCGTCGTCACGGGCCCCAACATGCTCACGGCCCTGCCCCAGACCGTCTCGCTCTCCTACAGCGAGATCGCCTATGCCCTCGAGAAGTCGCTCACCAAGATCGACGCCGCCCTGATGAAGGTCCTCGAGTCGATGCCCCCCGAGCTCTATGCCGATATCGTCAAGAACGGCATCTACCTGGCCGGCGGCGGCGCCCTGATCAAGGGACTCGACCGCCGTCTGAGCGAGAAGACCGGCCTTCCGTTCCACATCGCCGAAGACCCCCTGCGTGCCATCGCACGCGGCACAGGCATCGCCCTGAAGAACATCAACCGCTTCTCATTCCTCATGCGATAGGGAATCGGCTGACACATATTTGTTTACGGATTGCGGGCCTCGGTCCGCAATCTGAATTAAGGATCTATCCACATTTTTAACCGCGAATCACCTTGCGAAAGCTGATCGAGTTCATACGGAGCATCTATGTGGCGGTGCTCTTCGTGGTGCTGGAAGCCGTGGCCATCGGCTGCTACGCCCACTCCTCGAGCTACACCCAGGCCCGACTGCTCGCCCGCTCGAATCAGGTTGCGGGCGGGGTCCACGGTCTCTTCGCCGGCATCCGCCGCTACCTCTTCCTCGGACGCGAAAACCGGGATCTGGCCGACCGCGTCGCCCGGCTCGAAGAGCAGCTCGCCCAGTACCAGGAGGCCGAAACCGCCGCCCGGCTCGACTCCTACATGCAGGACATCGGCGAATCGAGATACCACTTCGCCACGGCCGTCGTCGTCGGCAACACCCTCAACCGCATGCAGAACCTCCTGACACTCAACCGCGGCCGCAAGGACGGCATCGAGGAGGAGATGGCCATACTGGCCCCCGACGGAGCCATGGTGGGCTACGTCGTCGCCTGCACCGAACGCTACTCCGTGGCCATGTCGGTGCTCAACACCTCGTTCCGCACCAGCGGCAAGATCGCTGACACGGACTACTCCGGATCGATCTACTGGGACGGCACCGACCCCAGTACGGTCACGCTGGGCGAACTCTCGAAGTATGCCGAACCAAAACCCGGCCAGGAGGTCGTTACGGCCGGTCTGTCGGAGTACTTCCCCGCCGACGTGCTGATCGGCTGGGTCGAAAGCGCCGAACTGAACGAAACCAAAACCTCCTACACCGTACGCGTGCGGCTGGCCGCCGAGATGTCGCGTCTGAACGAGGTGATCCTCGTCGCGGACCGCGACCGCTACGAAATCCGCGAGCTGCAGCAAAGCGATCAGGTCGAACAACATACCCGCTTGAACTGACATGTACCGTACCCTCCCATACCTCGGACTCTTCGTGGCCGCCGTGCTGCTGCAGATCTTCCTGTTCGACAACCTCTCGATCAGCATCTACCTCAACCCGCTGGTCTACATCGTCTTCATCGCCCTGCTGCCGCTCGACGCACAGCCCGTCACGCTGCTGGGCGCCGGTCTGCTGCTCGGCGTGGTGATGGACCAGGCCATGGGTTCGGCCGGCATCAACACCATCGTCACGCTGCCCGTCGCCTTTTTCCGCCCGCAGATAGCCGCCATGATCTGCGGCCGTGAGAATGTCCGCGAAGGGGGTATCCCCTCGCCGGGGCGTCTCGGCTCGCACAAGTTCTTCGTCTACCTGCTGACGCTGACGATGATCCACCATACGCTCTTCTTCCTGCTCGAGGCCCTCTCGTGGAGCCACCTGTTCCACACCGTGGTGCGCATCGTCGTCAGCTCGGCCGTCTCGGTGGCCTTCAGCTGGATTATCACCCGCATCTTCACCGCCAAACTCCCCGCACGCGTATGAGTGATTCGGAAAGTTTCCTGAGAATGAGGACCCTGCAGGTCATCGTGATCTTCATCTTCGCGGTGATCCTCCTGCGGCTGGCCTACATACAGCTCTTCGACCGGCGTTACGCGGAGCTGGCCGAGGCCAACGTCCTGCGCCACGTCGTACAGTACCCGCCGCGCGGCGAGGTCTTCGACCGCAACGGTGAATACCTCGTCCAGAGCCGCGAGTGCTACGACCTGATGGTCATCTACCGCGAAATCGACCGGCGCGGATTCGACACCGCCCGCCTCTGCGAGGTGGCCGGCATCTCGCGCGAAAAACTCGACCGCGAACTGGCCAATGCACGGGTCCGTCCCCGCGCCCCGCGTCTGGTGACAAGCTACATCCCCAAGGAGGACAAGCTGCGTTTCGACGAGGGCAACTTCCGCGGCTTCTACACCGTCTACCGCACCGTGCGGCAGTATCCGCGCAAGATCGGCGGCAACCTGCTCGGCTACGTCAGCGAGGTGAACGACACCTATCTCAAACGGCATCCCGAATACAAGGTGGGCGACTACGTCGGCATGAGCGGCGTGGAGTCGGCCTACGAGCCCGAGCTGAAGGGCAAGAAGGGGGTCAAGATCCAGGAGATCGACACCCACGGCGCCATCAAGGGCTCTTACCTGAACGGCCGTTACGACTCGGTGCCCGAACCGGGCAAATACCTCGTCAGCACGATCGACGCACGGCTGCAGCTGCTCGGCGAGGAGCTGATGCGCGGCAAGGTCGGCGCCGCGGTGGCCATCGAGCCCTCGACGGGTGAAATCCTGATGATGGTCTCCTCGCCGACGTACGACCCCGACGAGCTGGTGGGCCGCGAACGCGGCAACAACTACATGAAGATGCTCTACAACAAGCGCAAGCCGCTGTTCAATCGTGCCGTGAAGGCCAAATACCCTCCGGGCTCGACCTTCAAGCTGGTGCAGGGGCTGATCGGCCTGCAGGAGGGGGTGCTGCACCCGTCGGACCTGCACGTCTGCCACAACGGCTACCAGGCCGGACGCCTCAAGATGGCCTGCCACTCCCACGCCTCGCCGCTCGACCTGCGCTTTGCGGTGGCCACCTCGTGCAACGCCTACTTCTGCTACGTCTTCCGCGACATCCTCGACAACCCGAAATACGGCAGCGTCAAGGAGGGATTCGACGTCTGGAAGGAGTATGTCGAGAGTTTCGGATTCGGCCGCAAGCTCGGTTCGGACTTTCTGGACGAGGGCTACGGATATGTCCCCGACCGCGCCTACTACGACCGCCAGTACCGCGGTTCGTGGAACTCGCTGACGGTCCTCTCGCTCTCGATCGGACAGGATGCCCTGGGCTGCACGCCGCTGCAGCTGGCCAACCTGGCCTGCATCATCGCCAACCGCGGCTACTACTACATCCCGCACATCGTCAAGCGCATCGAGGGTCGGGATTCGCTCGACCGCCGCTTCTACGAACGCCACTACACGAAGGTCGACCCGAAACACTTCGACCCGATCGTCGAGGGCATGTGGCGCGGCGTGAACGTCGGCGGCACCTCGACGATGGCCCGGCTCGAGGGTTGGGACGTCTGCGGCAAAACCGGTACGGCCGAAAACCCCCGCGGCCGCGACCACTCGACCTTCCTGAGCTTCGCCCCGAAGGACAACCCGCGGATCGCCATCTCGGTCTACGTCGAAAACGGCGGTTTCGGCGCCACGTCGGCCCTGCCGATCGCCAGCCTGCTCGAGGAGTACTACCTCACGGATACAATCCGACGTCCGGCCCTGCTGGAATATGTCAAGAACATGCAACTCTATTACCCGGCCTATGACAAGTAACCGGCATACAGGCATTTTCGACGGCGTCGACCGCGGTACGGTGCTGCTCTACGTCCTGATCGTCCTGGCAGGATTCGTCTCGATCATCTCCGCCTCGTACGACGACACCATCGCCCGGACCTTCTCCTTCTCGCACTTCTACATGAAGCAGCTCATCTGGATCGGTGTGGCCTGGACCACGGCACTGGTCGTGCTGCTGCTCGACGAACGCTTCTACCACATGTTCGCCTATCCGGCCTACTTCGCCGGACTGGCGCTGCTCGTTGCCGCGCTGCTCTTCGGCCGCGAGGTCAACGGCGCCAAGGCCTGGTTCGAATTCGGATCGGTGCGCGTCCAGCCCGTCGAGTTCGCCAAGATCGCCACGGCCCTGGCCCTGGCCCGCGTGATGAGCAACTACTCCTTCTCGATCAACCGCCCGGGCGACCTCTTCAAGGTGGCCCTGGTCATCTGCATCCCGCTGCTGATCATCATCCTGCAGAACGACACCGGTTCGGGCATTGTCCTCTGCTCGTTCCTCTTCGTCCTCTACCGCGAAGGGCTCAACAAGTGGCTGTGCATCCCGGTGCTGCTGATCGGCGCGCTGTTCATCGTCTCGTTCCTGCTCTCGCCGATGGTGCTGCTCGTGACGCTGATTCTGGTCTGCACGCTCTCGGAGGCAATGATGAACGGGCAGTGGCGCTCGCGGATCATCTTCCTGGCGGCGCTGATGCTCTCGAGCATCCTGCTCTGTCTGGTCGCGGCCCTGGTGAGCCCCGGCAAGCTGGACATCTACCACAGCCTGCTCATCATGACCGCCGTGGCCGTGCTCTTCGTCGCGGGATACGCCCTGCGCACCCATCTGACGAACCTCTTCATCCTCATCGGACTGTTCGTCGGGTCGATGATCTTCCTCCCGACGACCGACTACATCTTCAACTCGATCCTCAAGCAGCACCAGCGCGACCGCATCCTGAGCTTCCTGGGTATCATGAGCGACCCGCTGGGCACGGACTACAACGTCAACCAGGCCAAGATCGCCATCGGTTCGGGCGGGCTCTTCGGCAAGGGGTTCCTGCACGGCACCCAGATCAAATACGGCTTCGTCCCCGAAAAACACACCGACTTCATCTTCTGCACCGTCGGTGAAGAGTGGGGATTCCTCGGCACAACCTTCGTGCTGACGCTGCTGTGCCTGCTGATCCTGCGGCTGATGCGCATGGGCGAACGGCAGGAGGAGCCCTTCGGCCGCATCTACTGCTACTGCGTGGCCTCGATCCTGCTGTTCCACGTGCTGGTGAACGTCGGCATGACCATCGGCCTGATGCCCGTCATGGGTATTCCGTTGCCGTTCATGAGCTACGGCGGATCGTCGCTCATCGCCTTCACGATCCTGCTCTTCATCGCCATCCGTCTGGATGCCTCCACCCGCCATTTCTCCCTCAACCGCATCGCCTGACAACACCCTGCATACACCAAAAAAACTATGATACGCTACAACCCCAAAGGACTGACCTCCGCCGAGGTCGAAAAGAGCCGCTCGGAACACGGCAACAACGTCATCACCCCGCCGAAAGATGACTCGGCGTGGAAACTGCTACTCGAAAAGTTCCGCGACCCGATCATCCGCATCCTGCTGCTGGCCGCCGTGCTGTCGCTGGCCATCGGCTTCGCCCACCAGGATTTCACCGAGTCAATCGGTATCATCTGCGCCATCATCCTGGCCACGTGCGTGGGCTTCTGGTTCGAGTGGGACGCCCAACGGCGCTTCCGCCGCCTGAACCAGGTCAACGACGACATTCCGGTCAAGGTGATGCGCGAGGGCTCGATCCGCGAAATCCCGCGCCGCGACGTGGTCGTGGGCGACGTGGTCTACATCGAAGGGGGCGAGACCGTCCCGGCCGACGGCGAACTGGTCGAGGCCGTCTCGCTGAAGATCAACGAATCGACCCTCACGGGCGAACCCGAGGTCGACAAAACGGTCGACCCGGCACACTTCGATCCCGAAGCGACCTATCCGTCGAACGTCGCCATGCGCGGCACGACGGTTGCGGACGGCTACGGCGTGATGGTCACCACGGCCGTAGGCGACCGCTCCGAGGCGGGGCGCGTCACCGAGCAGTCGACCGTCCAGAGCGACGAACAGACCCCGCTCGACCGCCAGCTGACCCGCCTTTCGCACCTGATCGGACGCGTGGGCATCTTTCTCTCGGGGCTGATCTTCTGCGTCATGCTGGGCAAGGCCTTTCTCGTCGAAGACTTGCTCCAGCAGGACTGGCTCACCATCTCGCAGCACGTACTGAACATCTTCATGGTCTCGGTGGCCATCATCGTCATGGCCGTGCCCGAGGGACTTCCGATGTCGATCACCCTCTCGCTGGCGATGTCCATGCGGCGGATGCTGAAGACGAACAACCTCGTGCGCAAGATGCACGCCTGCGAGACGATGGGCGCCGTGACGGTCATCTGCACCGACAAGACCGGTACGCTGACCCAGAACCGCATGCACGTCCAGGAGCTGGTGCGCTACGACGAACTCCCGGAGCGCGAATTTGCCGAGGTGGTGGCGCTCAACTCCACGGCTTTCCTCGATGCCGAGGGCAAGATCATCGGCAATCCGACGGAAGGGGCGCTGCTCGAATGGATGCGGCGCGACGGTCACGACTACGAGACGCTGCGCGCCGGAGCGAAGATCATCGACCGGCTGACCTTCTCGACCGAACGCAAATACATGGCCACGATCATCGAAAGCGGCCTCACGGGGCGCCGTCTGCTCTGCGTCAAGGGGGCGCCGGAGATCGTGCGCGCGATGTGCGCCGCCGACGGGCTCGACGAAAAGGTTACCGCCCAACTCACCGCCTTCCAGAACCGCGCCATGCGGACGCTGGGCGTAGCGTGGGCCGAAACCTCGGCGACGAACTGCACCGAGGCCGTCCGCGCCGGCGGGCTGCACTTTGCGGCCGTGGCGGCCATCTCGGACCCCGTGCGCGAAGATGTTCCGGCAGCCGTCGGGCAGTGCCTGCGGGCCGGCATCGCCGTGAAGATCGTCACGGGCGACACCCCCGCCACGGCGCGTGAAATCGCCCGCCAGATCGGTCTCTGGAACGACGCCGTGGACGGCAATCGCAACCACATCACCGGAGCGGAGTTTGCCGCCATGAGCGACGAGGAGCTGCTCGGCAGGGTCCAGGAGCTGAAGATCATGTCGCGGGCCCGTCCGCTCGACAAACAGCGGCTGGTCAAGCTGCTGCAGCAGTGTGGCGAGGTGGTCGCCGTGACGGGCGACGGCACGAACGACGCCCCGGCACTGAACTTCGCCAACGTCGGCCTGTCGATGGGTTCGGGAACCTCCGTAGCGAAGGATGCCTCGGATATCACGCTGCTCGACGACTCGTTCACGTCGATCGCCACGGCCGTCATGTGGGGGCGCTCGCTCTACCGCAACATCCAGCGCTTCGTCCTCTTCCAGCTGACGATCAACGTCGCCGCCATCCTGATCTGCTTCATCGGTTCGATTTTCGGCACCGAGATGCCGCTGACCGTCGTGCAGATCCTCTGGGTCAACATCATCATGGACACCTTCGCCGCCATGGCCATGGCCTCGCTTCCGCCGAGCCCCGAGGTCATGCAGGACAAACCCCGCTCGCGCGACGAATTCATCATCTCGCGGTCGATGGCCCGCACGATCTTCACCTGCGCCGGCGTGATGGTCGTCGCGCTGCTGGGGATGCTCTTCGGCTGGACGCTGCGCGACGGAGGCCTCTCGGTTCACCAGCTGACGATCTTCTTCTCGACGTTCGTCTTCCTGCAGTTCTGGAACATGTTCAACGCCAAGGGATTTGAAACCCGCCACTCGGTCTTCACCCATCTGAAGGGCTGTCGCGAATTCTTCCTGATCCTGGCCGCCATTGCCGTCGGTCAGATTCTGATCGTCGAGTTCGGCGGGCAGGTCTTCCGCACCGTGCCGCTGTCGTGGCCGGAATGGGCCGAGATCATCGGACTGACCTCGCTGCTGGCCTTCGGAGGTGAAGCCGTCCGGGCGCTGGGCCGCAGGAGAAAATAAAAATTTCCGAAAAAAGACCGACATGATGCTCAAACCACAGGCTCTCGCACTGTTCGTCGCGCTGCTGCTCTTCAGCCTCAAGGTTCGGGCACAACTCCGTGACAGCACAGCCCTGCAACCCGACAGCATCCTCCTGCAGCAGCGTGGCAACACGGCCCTGACGCCCGACACCCTGCAGAGCAACAATTCGGTCCTGCAGCACAGCTACACACACCTGTGCCGCGACAGCGTGGACTGGAGCGCCGGCGGCGCATTCCGCAGGCGGATCGACCGCCACACCTCGACGAAAGCCTACCGGATGCTCTTCATCGGTACGCCACTGATCGTCGGCGGCGTCATCATGCAGAGCTACGACCGGGATTTCCAGCGTCTGAGAAACGGCCACGTCCCTTCGTTTCACCAGAAGTACGACGACTGGCTGCAGTATGCCCCGGCAGGAGCGATGCTGGCCATGAAGGCGTGCGGTGTCAAGAGCCGCAGTTCGTGGGGCCGGATGCTGGTTTCGGACGCCTTCTCGGCCGGACTGATGGCCATCGCCGTCAACTCGCTCAAGTACACGTGCCGCGTCATGCGCCCCGACGGTTCGACGCGCAACTCCTTCCCCTCGGGCCACACCGCCACGGCCTTCATGACCGCCACGATGCTCCACAAGGAGTACGGCCACCTCAGCCCCTGGTACAGTATCGGCGGATATGCCGTGGCCACGGCCACCGGCGTCACGCGGCAGCTCAACAACCGCCACTGGATGAGTGACGTGATGGTCGGAGCCGGCATCGGCATCCTGGTCGCCGAATTCGGCTACTTCCTGGCCGATCTGATCTTCAAGGAGCGGGGACTGAACGTCTACGAAACCTTCTCGGTCCATGACCGCTACCGCCACCCGTCGTTCGTGGGATTCGCCATCGGCGTGATGACTATCCCCGGCAACTACACCACCCGCGAAGGGATGCGCATGCGTTTCCACGCGGGCCCCACGACCGGTGTTCAGGGAGCCTGGTTCGCCTCGCCCTACTGGGGAATCGGCGGGAGACTGACTTGTTCGAACCTCCGCACGGAGATCAACAGTGTCATCCAGGACGACAACTTCAAAAGTGCCTCGGTCTATGTCGGCCCCTACTTCTCGTATCCCGTCTCGCTACGTTGGCAGGTGGGTTCGAAACTTCTCGGCGGCTACGAATTCTACAAACGGTTCAAAACCTCGTTCGGCGACATTCCGGGACGCAACGGCGCCGCCTTCGCCACAGGTGTCTCGACCACCTATCTGGCCACGCAGAACCTCGGCGTACGCTTTGCCGTGGATTACGATCTGGCGCCGTCGCTCGTCCGCGGTTCGGGCGAGCCGCTGCACAAACTCTCCTTCGGCATCGAGGTCTGCGCCGTCTTCTATCCGTCCGGAAAAGGAAAGGCGACCGCCCGGAGCATGGAGAGGGCAAATGGGGCGAGAACATAGCCCGAAGAGAGGGACGAAAGGCTCGCACAAAAGGCTCACCGGAGAGAGGAACGGAAGGGTCCGAAGGAGCGGACTGCAAACGGCCCGAAAACCCAAAACGGGCTGCCGACGATCGGCAGCCCGTTTATCTTTCGGAACAAATGAAATATCAGAGCAGCGGCAATACGGACTCGCTCCGCGAAGGCAGCGTAACAGGAGCCTCCTTCACGTAATCGGGAATTACAACCCGTTCGTAGACCGATTCGATCTGCTCGTCGAGCGAAACAAGCCGCAATTCGGTATCGGTCATCGACTCGACCCGATAGCTGTGCGCCCAGGGCTCACCATCGGAATAGGCCCCCGAAAGGATCGTTCCGTTTTCGGAATCGGCCGTCATGCGACACGTCCCGGTGTAGGGGACATATCCGGCCGAAGTGAGATTGCCGATCTGCTGATAGAACGTAAAACGATCCGTTCCAAGCTCCAGATAGACCCGCCCGGAGAGGGTCGTATCCTCGTTCCAGGAGATCAACATCCAGCCATTGGGTTGGATGGCAACACCTCCGTCTCCCCCATCATTTCCCTTTTTCGAGCAGGAAACCCCTGCAACGGCCAGCATCACGACGGCACAAACACCAAGTAGAAAATTCAAGCGCATGGACGACTCATTTTTTTAAGCGACAGCAACTATGTGAGGTTTGCAAAGTTAGAAATTGATTCGGGAAACCCAAAACCGCGATCCGAAAAACCATTTTCTGACCAGCTTTTCCGCCCGCTGGCACAAAAAATGCACCACACCAAGCATCCCTTGGACAAAATCCGTCTGCAATGAAAATACGTCTGTTGCTGATCCTGCTGTTGTTCGTCGCATCGGTCGGGGTGCTCGTCTGGCTCTACGACGGGAAGGCCTTCCTGCCTCCGAAGCACGCCCGTTCGACGTGGCATGAAATCACGGCCGACCTGGAGGCCTGCGGACACCGCAAACATCTCAAGGCGCGTCAATACCGGCATTTTGCGAAGATCGCGGCCGCCGAGCATCAATACCCGGCCGAACGGCTCTTCCGGGCCATAGCCTGCTCCGAAGAGCTGCAGGAGCAGAACCTTGCTGCAGCCATTCACCGTCTGGGCGGCAGCTACACACCCCCTGGGGATATTGTCCTGTACGGCAGTTCGACGGCCGGCAACCTGGAGCGCTGCATCGGGATCGAACGCTACCGCTTCGGCCGACATTCCGACGCGGAGATCCGACGGGCCATGAGCCGCGGGAACCGTTATGCCGCCCGGCTGCAGGTCTGGGCCGCGGCAAATGATCTGCGCCAGATCATGCTGCTGGAGAGTCTGGGGCGGAACTCCGCGTCGGGATTTGCCGTCTGCCCCCGGTGCGGGAATCTCTACGCGACGACGTATCTCGACCGCTATTGTCCGCACTGTCTGACCGCCGGCGAGGAGTTCATCCGTTTCGAGTAGTCGGGCCGGCGGCATCACGCCACACAAAAAAAGCCGGACACGAAGCGTTGCAATCACATCCGCGCTCCATATCCGGCAAAAATTCGGGCCGCAGCCTTCCTCTGACTACTCCTCCTCGGCGTCGGGCTCCTTCATCGTGTGGTAGACGTTCACCACGTCGTCATCCTCCTCGAGGCGCTCGACGAGTTTCTCGACCGATTCGCGACCCTCGGCATCGAGTTCCTTCGTATCGGTCGGAATACGCACCGACTCACCCGATACGATCTCGAAGCCCTTGTCGTCGAGCCACTTCTGGATGGCACCGAACGACTCGTAGGGGGCATAGACCGTGATGCCGTCCTCCTCGGGGTAGAACTCGTCCACACCCAGGTCGATCATCTCCAGCTCGAGTTCCTCGGGATCGACGTTCGGAGCCTTGAACTTGAAGACGCACTTGTGGTCGAAGAGGAAGCCCACCGAGCCGCTGTTGCCCAGCGTACCGCCGCATTTGTTGAAGTGCATGCGGATGTTGGCCACCGTACGGTTGGTGTTGTCCGTGGCCGTCTCGACCAGGAAGGCGATTCCGTGAGGGCCGTATCCCTCGTAGATGACCTCCTTGTAGTCGGCCGCATCCTTCTCCGTGGCACGTTTGATCGCACGCTCGATATTCTCCTTGGGCATGTTCTCGGCCTTGGCGTTCTGGATCAGAATGCGCAGACGCGTATTGCCCGAGGGATCCGCTCCGGCGGCCTTCACGGCGATTTCGATCTCCTTACCCAGTTTGGTGAAGGTGCGGGCCATGTGCCCCCAACGCTTCAACTTCCGCGCTTTGCGGTATTCAAAGGCTCTTCCCATAAATAATGATGAATTTATTTTTTCGGATTTTTTCTTTCAGAGTGCAAAGGTATAAAATTCAGAAAAAAAAAGGAAACGCCGACAAAAATATTCCGCACGAATCTCCTTTCCGAAGCGGAGATTGTCAGAGGAATTGCCTATTTTTGCAGCGGAAACCGCCCGGCCGGGGCCGATCCGAAGGCAACACCCGGCACCGAACCGCCGCCCCGCCGGCAAACCTTTGCAACACGTAAAAAAGAGAATACCATGGAGATCAAAAGCCGTTTCGACCATTTCAACGTCAATGTCACCGATCTGGACCGCAGTCTGAAATTCTACGACAAGGCCCTGGGGCTGAAGGAGATCAGCCGTCAGAAGGCCGCCGACGGATCCTACGAGATCGTCTTCGTCGGCGACGGCGAGTCGTCGTTCAAACTCGAGCTGACGTGGCTGCGCGACCACGCCGCCACGCCCTACGAACTGGGTGACAACGAAAGCCACCTCTGCGTGCGCGTGGCCGGCGATTACGACGCCGTGCGCGAGTATCACCGTGCGATGGGCTGCCTCTGCTTCGAGAACCACGAGATGGGACTCTACTTCATCAACGATCCCGACGACTACTGGATCGAGATCCTTCCGCTGAAAAAATAACAAGGCCATGCAGAACATCAGCGACAAGAAGAACGCCCCCCTGCAGGAGGAGGTCGAACGCGCCGTCGAGGTGCTGCGCCGCGGCGGCATCATCCTCTACCCCACCGATACGGTCTGGGGCATCGGCTGCGACGCCACCAACGCCGAGGCCGTCGACCGCATCTACCGCCTCAAACGCAGCGAAAACAAGAAATCGATGCTCGTGCTGTGCGCCTCGGCCGACATGGTCGTGCGCTATGTCAACCGCGCACCCGGCATCGCCTTCGAGGTGATGGAGATGGCCACCACCCCGCTGACGGCCATTCTGCCCGGTGCCGCGGGCGTCGCCCCGAACCTCATCCCCGACGAGGGGACGCTCGGCGTCAGGATCCCCGACCACGAGTTCTGCCGGCGCATGCTGCGCGCCCTGGGACGCCCCGTGGTCTCGACCTCGGCCAACATCTCCGGCCAGCCGACGGCCGTCGGACTGCAGGACGTCGCACAGGAGATCGTCGACGGCGTCGACTTCGTCGTCAATCCCCGTTTCGAAGGCAAACCCACCCGCAAGGCTTCGTCGATCATTGCGTTCGGCGAAGGCGGCGAGGTCAAGATCATCCGCGAATAAGATGGCACGCACGCTTGTCACCCCCATCCAGAAACGCTTCTCGGACATCGATCCCTTCCAGCACGTCAACAACGTCTCGCAGCAGATGTACTTCGACGTCGGCAAGATGGAGTATTACGATCGGGTGCTCGGCGGCGCCGGCGCCCTGCTGGGCGATCTGCGCATCGTCACCGTCTCGACCTCAACCTCCTACATGGGCCAGGTGCGCATGACCGATCCGGTACGCATCACCACCACCTGCGAACGGGTCGGCAACAAGAGCCTCACGCTCTTCCAGCAGCTGCTCGTCGGCGACGAAGTGCGCAGCGAGAGCCGTTCGGTGATGGTCGTCTTCGACTTCCCGAATCAGTGTTCGCGCCCCGTTCCCGACGAGTGGCGCGAGCATCTGACGGCCGAATAGAGCGGCAGCCGCCCGTCGCTGCGCAGCGGCGGAAGATCCGGATGGCGCAGCGGCGAGAAGGATGAGCCGGGCGCAGCGAGGGGCGAGAAGGGCGAGCCAGACGAGAGGGGCGAGCCAGATGAAAGGGAAGAAGTGAGAGTCGAAGAGGGTGAGGCAATTGCGGCAGCGGAACCCAGTGAAGGGACCTCGGCCGAAGAGTCCCGACGGGCATGACGGCGGCGGGGATGATGCAGGCTGTAATGATACCCCACGGCCACGAGAATCACCCCCGTGAAGATGCATCCGGCGGCAGTGAGATTCACGGCATTGAAGTGCGCCTGCCCGCGGGTGACGGCCAAAACACCCGCCGCCAGAGGCTGAATGTAGCGGTAAAGGGCCGTATGGACGGCCGTGAGCTTCTCCGTGCCGCGGTAGAGCAGGTACATCGGCAGCACGGTTCCCAGCACGAGGATGTAGGCCAGTTCGGCCTGGGCGCCGAGCGGCAGCCGCAGGAAATCCGTGTGGTCGACATACCGCCAGAAGAAGGGAGCCGTCACGGCCAGTCCGATGATGTAGTACCATCCCATCACCACCAGCGTGCCGTGGCGCTCGAGCTGCGGTTTGATCAGCACCGTATTGGCGGCTATGGCCACCACGGCCAGCAGCACGAAGAGATTGCCTTCGGCCTGGCTGCCACGCGTGAGCTCGAAGCCCTGGTTGAAGAGCAGAATCCCCGCCCCGAGCAGAGAAATCACGATCCCGACGGCGCGTCCCGGCAGATAGCGGTGCGGATGCAACAGGTGGTCCAGCAGCAGCGTGATGGCCGGACCGAGCGTCGCGATGACCGAAGCGTCGATCGGCGAGGTGACCGACGCCCCCTTGAGCAGCAGGTACATCCATCCGTAGACGACCAGCAGCGAGACGAGCAGGATCTTCCCGGCATCGCGCCACCCGAGGCGGAAGGCTCCGCGCGAAAACAGCGCAAAGGGGATGAAAAACAGTGCCGCCGAAAGGACCTGCAACATGAAGATCTGTTCGAAATCCAGCCAGTTGCGCGTGAGCGAGACATAGAATGAAAAGTCCGCTCCGAAAAAGAGGTTGGCGAAGATCAGGTCGAAGTGATAATGCGTCTTTCCCACGAATGCTTCACCCGGCAATTTTCGCACCGAACCGATTTTTACGTATCTTTGCCGCGGCATTCGGCCCGCAAAGAGGGCCGGCGCCAGGATCAAACAACCGTAAATTCCTTCCATTCACACCCTACGCGACGATGGACAAAGGAAAACTCAAAGGTCATGCAGCCCTCTGGGCCGCCAACATCATCTGGGGTCTCAACGCCCCGATCGGCAAAAGCGTACTGGTCTCGGCGGCCAACCCCTCGGGGATCAGCCCCTTTGCCATGAGCGTCTACCGCATGGTGGGGGCGGCACTGCTCTTCTGGGCCGCATCGCTCTTCCTGCCCCGCGAGCGGGTTTCGCGCCGCGACATCGTGCTGCTGTTCTTCGCCTCGCTGTTCGGCATCCAGCTGAACCAGATGCTCTTCCTCTGGGGGCTGTCGCTCACCTCGCCGATCGACACCTCGATCATCTCGACGATCGTTCCCGTGCTGACGATGGTCCTGGCCACGCTCTTCCTGCGCGAACCGATCACCTGGCTCAAGGCCGGCGGCGTCTTTCTCGGATGCGCCGGGGCCGTGATTCTGGTACTGGCCAGCCAGCACGGCGCAGGGCATACCTCGAGCATTAAGGGCGACATTCTCTGCATTGTCAGCGCCATCAGCTATGCCACCTACCTCACGGCCTTCCGCGATGTCATCGTACGCTATTCGCCCGTCACCTCGATGAAGTGGATGTTTCTCTTTGCGGCCGTCGTCGCCGTGGGGATCTACTACCGACCGCTCATCGAGGTCGACTACGCGTCGCTTTCGCCGCGCACGTGGGGCGGCATCGCCTTCGTGGTCATCGGGGCCACGTTCCTCTCCTACCTGCTGGTACCCATTGCGCAGCGTTATCTGCGGCCGACGGTCGTCTCGATGTACAACTACGTGCAGCCGGTGGTGGCCGTGCTCTTCACTGTAGCCATCGGGCTCGATACGTTCGGTCCGACCAAGGGGTTCGCTGCGCTGTGTGTCTTTGTCGGGGTATGGCTGGTCACCAAGTCGAAGTCCCGCGCCCAGCTGGAGGCCGAGAAGGCGCAGAAGAAGGCGACCGAAAAATAGGAGCCAAGCGAAAGACCGAGAAGCCGGGGGAGCCCAAGGTGCCGGGAAGACGGAGGAGCCGAGAAACCGAAAAGACAGAGGCGCCGAGAGGACAGAGGTGCGGGGTCCAGAGGAGCCGGGACGCCAGAGGAGCCGGAGAAGCCGAAAAACCGGGAAGACAGCCAGAGAATCCAGAAACGTCGGAGGTATTCATCCAAAAGAAGGGCGAAACCTGCAAAAAGGTTTCGCCCTTCTTCGCTCTTTCGCTCCGGGATTCCGCTCCGTCAGGCCCCGGGCTCGGCGAAAGCATCCGCCTGTGCCGGTTCTCCGGCCTTGACCAGACCGCGTTCCGTCGCCAGCCGCTCCATCAGTGCGTAGGCCGCCCCGTATTCGTTCGGAATCTCGCCGTCGAGGATCGCATTCTTGATCACCTCCTTGATCTCGCCGATGACGCGGCAGGGGCCGATGCCGTAGGTCTGCATGATGATCTCGCCCGTAATCGGCGGCTGGAAGTTGCGGATCCGGTCGCGCTCCTCAAGATCCTTCATCTTGCGGCGCACCAGCTCAAAGTTGGCCAGATAACGTTTCACCTTGGCGTCGATGCCCGAGGTGATGTCGGCCTCGCAGAGGGTCATCAGCGCCTCGACGTCGTCGCCCGCCTCGAACAACAGCCGCCGCACGGCCGAATCGGTCACCAGATCCTCCGAGAGGATGATCGGCCGCAGGTGGAGGAAAACCAGCTTCTGGACGAACTTCATGTGCTCGTTCAACGGGAGCTTCAGCTGGCGGAAGATCGCCGGCACCATCTTCGAACCGACGACCTCGTGGCCGTGGAAGGTCCACCCCACGCGTGGGTCGTAAGCCTTGGTCAGCGGCTTGCCGATGTCGTGCAGAATCGCCGCCCAGCGCAGCCACAGATCGTCCGAACGCCGCGCCACGTTGTCCAGCACCTTCAGCGTATGGATGAAGTTGTCCTTGTGGGCGTGTTTGCCGCGGCGCTCGACACCCTTGAGGTTGTGCATCTCGGGGAAGATCAGCTTCAGAAGACCCGTCATTTCGAGCAGTTCGAAACCGATCGAGGGGACGGGCGAGGCGACGATCTTGTTCAGTTCGACGGCAATCCGCTCGCGCGAAACGATGCGGATGCGTTCGGCATTGCGGGCAATGGCGTCGAAGGTCTCCTCCTCGATCGTGAAGCCCAGTTGCGCGGCGAAGCGCACGGCGCGCATCATCCGCAGCGGATCGTCCGAGAAGGTGACGTCCGGATCGCACGGCGTGCGGATGATGCAATCCTCCAGATCGGACATCCCGTCGAAGGGATCGACCAGTTCGCCGAAGGTCTCGGCGTTGAGCGACCAGGCCATCGCATTGATCGTAAAGTCACGGCGGCGCTGGTCATCCTCGAGCGTTCCGGGCGAGACCTCCGGTTTGCGCGAATCGTGCGTATAGGACTCCTTGCGGGCCCCCACGAACTCCACCTCGATGCCGCGAGCCCGGACCATGGCCGTACCGAAGGTCTTGAAGATGGACACCTTGGTCCTCAACTCGCGGCCCAGGGCCTCGGCCAGCGCAATGCCGCTCCCGACGACCACCACGTCGATGTCCGTCGACGGACGCCGCAGGTAGTAGTCGCGCACGTAGCCCCCGACGACGAAGGCCCGCACCCCCTGCTCGTCGGCAAGGCGCGAGATCTGACGGAATATCGGATTCGAAAGCGACACGCGGTTACTTGACATGGATCCTGATCGCATCGCGCCATACCAGATAACCCGCCCCCATCAGGTGCAGGCCGTCATTCGTATAACGGCGGTCGAGCCGCCCCTCGTCGTCGGCCAGCGCCCCCCACACGTCGAGATAGGTGACCCCCTTCTGGTGGCACAAAGCCTCGAGACGCTTGTTCGTCGGGACGATCAGATGCGCGTGTTCATAATGGCTGCGGTATTTCGTGAATCCCTCGCCGTTGACCGGCAGGATGCTCTGTACGTAGATCTTCGTCCATTTCGACTCCCGCTGGAAGCGGTCGATCAGCCGCTCGACGTCGCGCACGATCTCGTCGGGCGTGCGTCCCGCCGCCAGATCGTTCGTGCCGATCATCAGGAAGAGCTTCTTGGGATGGGCCGTCAGAATCGAGTCGAGCCGCCCGAGCAGCCAGTCCGAACGGTCGCCGCTGATGCCGCGGTTCTTGACGTGGCGGTTCTGGAAGAGTTCGGCCCACTCGCAGCCATCGGTGATCGAATTGCCCACAAAGACGATGTCGCTCGAGTGGAGCGGCAGCACGTCGAAAAGGCTTCGCCGCTGGAAGTGATACTCCCCCTGAGCGAAGGCCGCCCCCGCAACGAGCAGGGCCGCGGCAAGAAGCAGCAGTCGTTTCATTCCTGTACGGTTTTCAGTTCGCGGCGGTAGAGCTGCACGGTATTCTCCAGCCCGTAGTAGAGGGCGTCGCAGATCAGCGCATGGCCGATCGAGACCTCGTCGGTCCAGGGGATGCGGGAGATGTAGTAGCGGAGGTTCTCCAGCGAGAGGTCGTGACCGGCATTGAGCCCCAGCCCCTGCCGCCGCGCCTCCTCGGCCGCCGCCACGTAGGGGGCAACGGCCGCCTCGGGATTCTGCGCATACCGGCTGGCATACCCCTCGGTGTAGAGCTCCACGCGGTCGGCACCACATGCCCGGGCCCCGGCCACCATCGCCGGCAGGGGGTCGACGAAGATCGAGACGCGGATGCCGTGCCGATGGAAGCGGCGCGTCACCTCGCTCAGGAATTCACGGTTGGCAAGCGTATCCCAACCGGCATTCGAGGTAATGGCGTCGGCAGCGTCGGGGACCAGCGTCACCTGCGTCGGGACGACCTCCGTCACCAGGTCGATGAACGACGGAATGGGGTTGCCCTCGATGTTGAATTCGGTGGTGAGCACCCGTTTCAGATTCCGCACGTCGTCGTAGCGGATGTGGCGTCCGTCGGGGCGCGGGTGCACCGTGATGCCGTCGGCCCCGAAACGCTCGATGTTGCGCGCCGCGAGGATCACGTCCGGAAGATTCCCTCCCCGGGAGTTGCGGATGACGGCAATCTTATTGATGTTTACACTCAACTTTGTCATAAAATCCGTATATTTGCTCTCGATATGCCGGAAGCCCGGAATGCCGAAGCCGTTGTCGAAGGCTGCACGAGGGCTTTTTCCGACGTGGTAAAGTTACGTATTTTTTCGAAACTCCGCCGATGAAAATCATACTTTTTTCCCGGCCCCTGGTCGCCCACACCGCCGGGGAGATCCGCCGGCTCTTCGAATCCATCCACCGTTTCGGATTCGATTTCGCGGTCAACGAGGAGTTTGCACCGCTGATCGAGGAGGCACTCGGCGAGGCCGTACCTCCCGAAAAGATCTACCGCCGGCACGTGGGCCGGCAGCCCGACGGTACGGTGATGGTCTGCTACGGCGGCGACGGCACGCTGCTCGAAGGGGTGCACCGGCTGTGCGGCGCCCCGATCCCCGTCATGGGCATCAACGCCGGCCACCTCGGATTCCTCACCAGCGCCCCCAAGGCCGGCTTCGACCACCTGTTCAAAAACATTGCCGAGGGACGGCTGCAGACCGAACCCCGCTCGCAGCTCCACATCGAGGGAGACTTCTCGCGCCAGCCCGACACGCAGCTGGCCCTGAACGAATTTACGGTCCAGCGCCACGGCGCCGGCATGATCGCCGTGGAGACCTTCGTCGACGGGCAGATGGTCGCCACCTACCACGGCGACGGACTGATCGTCGCCACCCCGACCGGTTCGACGGCCTATTCGCTCAGTGCCGGAGGTCCCGTCGTGGCCCCCACGTGCCACTGCCTGACCCTCTCGCCCCTGGCGCCGCACAACCTCACGATGCGCCCCGTGGTGATCCCCGACACGGCCGTCATCACGCTGCGCGTCGACGCCCGCCGCTCGGATGCCTTCGTCACGCTCGACAACCGCAACTACCCCGTTTCGCACGGAGCCACGTTCACCATCCGCCGCGCCGAACAGACGATTTTTCTCGCCATACCGCACAATATATCCTTTTACGACACGTTACGGGATAAGATGATGTGGGGAATCGACATCCGCAGTTGAGCCGATCCGATAATCATTTATCGATTTTTTCCAGCAGTTAACAGATTTTTCCCTATATTTGTCCCCTATATGAGCGAGCAGAAACGCATACCGCAACACGTCGCCATCATCATGGACGGCAACGGCCGGTGGGCCGAACTGCGCGGCAAGGACCGCAGCGAAGGTCATGCCGCCGGTATCGAACCCGTCCGTGCCTCGCTGCGCGCCGCCGTGCGCAACGGCGTCCGCTATCTGACGCTCTACGCCTTCTCGACCGAAAACTGGGGACGTCCCGCCGCCGAAGTCGATGCCCTGATGGAGCTCTTCTGCCAGTGCGTGGGCAACGAGGCGCCGGAACTCATCCGCCAGGGCGTGCGCGTCTGCATGATCGGCGACCGCAGCCGCTTCTCCGAAAAGGTCCGCTCGGCGCTGGAGAGCATCGAGATGCAGACCGCCGACGGAAAGGTCCTCACCCTGATTCTGGCACTGAACTACTCCTCGCGCAGCGAAATCACCCGTGCCGTGCAACAGATCGCCCGCCGCGTGGCCGCCGGAGAGTTCGCCCCCGAGGCCATCACCGAACAGACCCTCAGCGAGTCGCTCGACACCGCCCCGTGGCCCGATCCCGACCTGATCGTCCGCACCAGCGGCGAACAGCGTCTGAGCAATTTCCTGCTCTGGCAGGCCTCCTACGCCGAACTGTGGTTCCCCGAGGTGCTGTGGCCCGACTTCACCGAACGGGATTTCGACCGCGCCCTGGAGGAGTATGCCCGCCGCGACCGCCGCTTCGGTCTGGTGAAAGACAAATGATCGAAAAAAGTTAGTCGACAATAGACAAAAGACGACAGATGAACTATTCAGGTAAGATATTCACGGCAGCAGCCCTCTTCATGACGCTTTGCTGCGCGAATATGTCCGCCCAGGAACAGAAACCTCAGGAGCCGGCTCCGCAGGACTCCACGCAACTCCGCGAAGTGACCTTCTCCGAGAACGCTCCCATGTTCAAGAGTTCGGGCGACCCCAAACTCTACTACATCCGCAAGATCAACGTCCACGGTGTCAAATACCTCAACCCCGACGTGCTGAAATCCTCGGCCGGACTGATCGAGGGCGATTCGATCTACCTGCCCAGCAACTTCATCTCCAACGCCATCACGCGTTTCTGGAGCCAGCGCTTCTTCTCCGACGTGAAGATCGGCGCCGAAATCGAGGGCGACAGCCTCGACCTGGAGGTCTTCCTCAAGGAGCGTCCCCGCGTCTACAACTGGGCCTTCGAGGGAATCTCCAAGGGCAAGCAGAAGGATCTGCTCGAGAAACTCAAGCTCAAGCGCGGCAGCGAACTCTCCGACTATGTCATCGACAAGAACAAGAAGCTCATCCACGACTACTGGGCTGAAAAGGGCTTCCGCAATACCGAGGTCGACGTGCGCATCGACAACGACACGCTGCGTCCGGGCCAGGCCGTGAACGTCACCTTCCTGATCGACCGCAAGGAGAAGGTCAAGATCGGCCGTATCGACTTTATCGGCAACACGCAGTTCCCCGACAAGCGGCTGCGCCGCACCTTCAAGAAGACCCACCAGAAATCGATCAACATCTTCAAGGGAGCCAAACTCAACGAATCGGACTATGCGGCCGACAAGGAGCTTCTGATCGACTTCTACAACTCGAAGGGTTACCGCAACGCCACGATCATCCGCGACTCGATCTACCCGATCAACGAAAAGCGGCTGGGCATCGACCTCGAGGTCTCGGAAGGCAACAAATACTACATCCGCAACGTCTCGTGGGTCGGCAACTCGGTCTACGAAACCGACGCCCTGCAGCGCATGTTCGGCGTCAAGACGGGCGACACGTACGACAAGAAGACGATGCAGAAACGTCTGGGTATCGGCAAGGAGTCCAACCCGGAGGAGATGTCCGTCTCGTCGCTCTACCAGAACGAGGGCTACCTCATGTCGCAGATCGAACCCGCCGAGACGATCATCGGCGCCGACTCGATCGACATCGAGGTGAAGGTCTTCGAGGGCAAGCAGTTCACGATCAACAACGTCGGCATCTCGGGCAACCAGCGCGTCGACGACGAGGTGATCCGCCGCGAACTGTACACGCGTCCGGGCGAGCTGTACAACCGCTCGCTGCTGATGCAGACCATCCGTACGCTGGGCTCGATGGGCCACTTCAACCCCGAGACCATCATGCCCGACATCAAACCCGTCACCAACGAACTGGTCGACATCAACTGGCCGCTCGAGGAGCAGGCCTCCGACCAGTTCAACATCGCCGGCGGCTGGGGCTCGGGCACCTTCGTGGGTTCGGTCGGCATCACGCTCAACAACCTCTCGGTGAAGAATTTCTTCAAGAAGGGCGCCTGGCGTCCCTACCCGATGGGTCAGAACCAGCGTCTCTCGCTCTCGGCCCAGACCAACGGTACCTACTACAAGGCCTTTGCGCTGAGCTTCACCGATCCGTGGCTGGGCGGCAAGAAGCCCAACTCGTTCACCTTCTCGGCCCATATCTCCGAGCAGAACAACGCCTACTACGTCTGGCAGACCGCCACGCAGTACTTCCGCACGTACGGTGTTGCGGCCGGTCTGGGCAAGCGTCTGAACTGGCCCGACCCCTACTTCACCTTCTACGCCGAGGCCAGCTACGAACGCTATAACCTGAAGAACTGGACCGGGTTCGTCGTCGAGAACGGAAACTCGAACCTGCTGTCGCTCAAGCTCGTCTTCGGCCGCAACTCGGTCGATCAGCCGATCTACCCGCGCCGCGGTTCGGAGTTCAGCGCCTCGGTGCAGGCCACGCTCCCCTACTCGCTCTGGGACGGAAAGGACTACTCCGACCAGTCGATGAGTGACCAGGACCGCTACGGATGGGTCGAATTCCACAAGTGGCAGTTCAAGGCGCAGTGGTTCCAGGGATTCCTCAACAACTCGAACCTGGTGCTGATGCTCAAGGCCGAGATGGGTTACCTGGGCAGCTACAACAAGAACAAGGTCTCGCCCTTCCAGCGTTACGAGGTCGGCGGCGACGGCATGTCGGGATACAACATCTACGGTATCGACATCATCGCCATGCGCGGTTACGAGGACGGCGCCCTCGACCCGACGAACTACTACTCGCGCGGTTACAACAAGTACACCGCCGAGCTGCGCTACCCGATCATTCTGAAGCCTTCGTCGCAGATCTACGTGCTGGGCTTCCTCGAGGGCGGTAATGCCTTCGACTCGTGGAAGGAGTTCTCGCCCTTCAAGATCAAGCGTTCGGCCGGTTTCGGCGTGCGGCTCTATCTGCCGGTGGTCGGCATGCTCGGCATCGACTGGGGCTACGGTTTCGATCCCCCCGCCAACTCGACCACCAAGAGCGGAAGCCAGTTCCACTTTGTGCTCGGTCAGCAATTCTAGGCCTTGGCTGGCAATAAATTTGAAAGAAAAGAGTTATATTTACGACAACAACCCCGGATTTCCGGAATTGACCACTTAAAATTTCAAATTATGAAACGGCTGATTCTCATGGCTGCGGCCATACTCACGGCGGGAATCGTCTCCGCACAGAATTACATAATCGTCAACAGCGAAAAGATCTTCAAGTCGGTCGATGCCTACAACACGGCCATCGAACAGCTCGACTCGCTGGCCAAACAGTATCAGGGTCAGGTGGATGCCAAGTTCGCCGAGGTGGAGACCCTCTACAACAACTACCAGTACCAGAAGGCATCGCTCTCGTCGGCCGCGCGCCAGGCCCGTGAAAACGAGATCCTTGCGAAGGAGAAGGAGGCCCAGCAGTATCAGGAGAGCCTCTTCGGCAAGGAGGGTACGCTGATGAAAACCCGCATCAAGATGATCACCCCGATCCAGAAGGAGGTCTTCGCCCGGATCGAGGCCTACGCCAAGGAGGTCGGCGCCGATCTGGTGCTCGATTCGTCGAACAACCCCACGCTGCTCTACAACAACCCCACGGTGGAGCGCACCCGGCAGGTCATCGACCTTCTGAAACAAAAATAGACATCAAAACATTAACGCATCAATTTTATGAAAAAAGCTATCAAATTAACCCTTGCGGTTGCTCTGCTGATGGGCTCCACGTCGCTCTTCGCACAGAAATTCGGCCGCATCAACACCCAGGAGATCATCATGGCCATGCCCGAGACCAAAACCATGCAGACCAACATGGAGGCTTACGGCAAGGAGATTCAGGACAACATCGAAACGATGCAGGTTGAGTTCAACACCAAATATCAGGATTACCAGAAGAACTACAACACGCTGACGGATATGGCCAAGGAGATGAAGGAGAAGGAGCTGCAGGATCTGCAGGGCCGCATCCAGGAGTTCCAGGGCCGCGCTCAGCAGGAGTATCAGAAGAAGCAGAACGAACTGTTGGCCCCGATCATCGAGAAGGCAAAAAACGCCATCGACAAGATCTCGGCCGCAGGCGGTTATCTGGTAGTCTTCGACACCTCAACGGGTTCGCTGGCCTACTTCGACGAGGCCTCGCTGACCGACATCGCCCCCGAAGTAAAGAAGGAGCTCGGCATCACCGAGACCCCCGCAGCTGCCACCGAGACTCCCGCAGCCAAATAGTCAGAAATCTGTTCCGAGCAAGATACCCTAGCGCCGATCCATTGCGGACCGGCGCTTGTTTTTGTCGGATTTTCGTCAAAATGGCCCCGGATTCTCCCCGAAACATCCTGCGGAGTGTTCAATATGTCATCCGAATAGACGAATCCGCCTCTTTTTACGTTATGGTCGTATACAAGAACCACAAACCACAGCAATATCATGAACAAAGAGATCTCGGAAGCTTCGATCTCCCACTTTACCCTCCAGGAGTTGATCACCATGGCCGGCGGAGAGAGCCGTCCGGGACTGATGGGCGAGTGCATCGCCGCCAGTACGGACTCGCACATGGAGGCTTTCCGGTTTCCGTGCCGCATCAACGCCTTCATCATCGGAGTGGGCACCGAAGGCGAATCCTCGGGACTGGTCAACCTTCAGGAGTTTACGATCAGAAAGGACACGATGTTCATCATTGCGCCGAACAGCATTCTGCAGGCGCAGTCGGTCGGAGGAATGAAGGCCCATGTAATAGCCGTCTCGTGCGACTTCATGAAGCGGATCAACATCGACACGAAGCATCTGTTGCCACTGCTGCTGCAATTCGCCTCACGCCCTTCGCTGGAGATCTCCCGCGAAGAGAGCCAGGCGCTGCGCAACTTCATCTCGCTGATCGAACAGGAGACAAAGGGTCCGGAGAGCGAATTCTCGGCCGAGATTATCGGCGGTCTGATTGCCGGAACGGTCTACAAGATCGGAGAGATCCTGCAGCGCTACCTCACGGAGCACCCCGAAGTGGAGAATACCTCGCACAACCGTGCCAACGAGTATTTCAGACAGTTCACGCAACTGTTGAGCGAGCACTACAAGCAGGAGCGCAGCGTCGGATTCTACGCCCGACAGCTGTGCATCACGCCGAAATACCTTACCACCCTGATCAAGCGCATCAGCGGCCGGTCGGTTTCGGAGTGGATCGACAACTTTGTCATCCTCGAAGCCAAGACGCTGCTCAAGTATTCGACGATGAGCGTGCAGGAGATATCCTACTACCTGAACTTCCCGAACCAGTCGTTCTTCGGAAGCTACTTCAAGCGCAATACCGGCATGTCCCCCTCACAGTACAAGGCCAAGCAATAGGGGCCGGAGAGAGGGTGAGACGAGGTGCCGGCAAGGGCCGGACCCGGAGTAGCCGGGAAAAGACCGACCGGAAGAGGCCGGGAAGAGGCCGGGTGTGATACCGGGGCGGATCCGAGAGACCACTTTAGAGCCGTTTTTTCACGGGCGGGCGATGGATTAATCGCCCGCTTTTTGTACCTTGCAGTAAAATTCCGCCGGGCGTAGGCTGATCGTGAGAAAGTTCCTCAAATATACGGGATGGAGTCTGTTGGCCGTGGTGGCGACGCTGTTCGTCGTCATTGGACTGCTCTATGTACCGTGGGTGCAGGATTTCGCACGGCGCAAAGCCGTGAAACCGCTCTCGAAGGCACTTGGCATGGAACTCTCGGTGGGGAGTCTGCGACTTGGCTTTCCGTTGCGGCTTACGGTGGGAGATGTGCGGCTCATCGACCGGGGTGACACGCTGGTCGACTGCGGCCGGCTGACGCTGGATGTGGATCCCTGGCCGCTGATCCGCCGTCAGGCCGTGCTGCGCGATCTGACGATCGAACGGCTGAAGGCCCGTTACCACGACACCGCGACGGGATTCGACATGCGGATCGCGGCCGCACGTTTCGGGGTGGAACAGGCCCGGGCAGCCTTGCGCGAGGAGCGGGCCACGATCCGACGGATTGCGCTGGACAGCGCCTCAATATGGCTCCGAACGGGCTCCGGCGAACAGGTCGAAAAGCCCGACACGACGGCTCCGCTCGGGTGGGAAATCGCGGTGAATCGGCTCTCGATCCGCCAAACCGGATTTGCCCTGGAGAGCGACGGCTCGGAGTTGACCGTCCGACTGGCCGAAGGGGGTGTAGACAGCTGCCGCGTCGGGCTGGGAAGCCAGCAGGTCGAGGTGACGCACGTCAAGCTCGACCGTGGAAGCTACGCCTGGCTGACAACGGACTCTCCGTCCGCAAAGGAGGCCCCGGCGGATGATGACATTCCGGCAAGCGAACCGGTATCAACACCCTGGACCGTACGGGTCGGAGGCATAGTACTGAACGACAATCAATTGACATACGGCGTAGCGGGACACCACCCCACCCAGGGGCTGGATCCTTCATGGATCGAACTCGCGGGGGTCCATGTCGCCGTCGATTCGCTCTATAACCGGGGCAGCGATCTGGCGCTGCGGATCCGGCAGTTGGCCTTCCGGGAGCGGTGCGGGCTGGAGGTCGAGCAAACCCGGGGGCGCTTTTCGATGGACTCGACGGCAATCCGCCTGACGGGCTTCTCACTCGCGACCGCAGCCTCACGCCTTGCGGCCGACCTGGAGGCCGGAGGCGGTCTTCTGCGGATGGAGCCGCAGACCCCGCTGACGGCTTCGCTCGGGGCCGACCTGGCGACGAACGATATGGCCCGGCTCGTCCCCGCGCTGCTGCCCGCCGCGCTGCGCAACCGGCAGATCGGCATGGAACTCACGGCCGACGGAACGCTGGAGGATCTTCGCCGGATCGACCTGCAGATCACCTCGCCCGACCATCTGTGGCTGACCGTCGACGGCCGGGCCCGCTATCCGCTCGATCCCCGGCATCTGACGGCCTCGGCACGCATCCGGGGTCGGTTGCGCAACGGAGCCTTCCTGCTCGAAATGCTGCCCGACACGGCCCTGCGGCGACGCCTGGCACTGCCCCGGCGGATCGGAATCGACGCTACGGCACGGATCGACCGCCAGAACTACGTGCTGAGTTCGCTTCTGCGCGCCGGACAAGGCCGTAGGGAGGAGGGGTGCATCCACATCGACGGACGTTTCGATGCCCGCAACGAGCGTTACGAGGCGGCGATCCGCGCCGACAGCTTCCCGGCAGGGAGTTTCCTGCCGGCCGACTCGCTCGGACGTCTGGGACTTGCGCTCGACGCCCAGGGCAAGGGCTTCGATCCATACGATCCGGCGACGTGGAGCCGGCTGCAGCTGGAGGTCTCACAAGCCGAATACCGCGGCCGCGACTTCGGCGGCGTAGGGATTACGGCCGAACTGGCCGACCAGCAGCTGCAGGGACGGATCGAGGATCGCGACTCGGCGCTGCATCTGTCACTCGGGCTCGAGGGGCGGCTGACCCGCGAGCGGCAACAGGCCCGGCTCATGGGACGTGTCGGATGGTTCGATCTGGCGGCACTGGGCCTTGTCAGCGAGCCGATCGTCGGACTCTTCGACCTGGAAGCCGAAGCTTCGGCCACACAGAGAGGCAGTTACGCCGCCCGTGTGGCGCTGGACAGCATCCGGGTGCGCAACGGCGCGCAGACGGAGACGATCCGCCCGACGTCGTTCGAATTTGCAACCGACTCTGCCCGAACCCGGGCAGCAGCCCGGTCGGGCGACCTCGAGCTTGAATTCCGCACCCCCGAATCGCTTGAACGCTTTCTGGCCCTGCTGCCCCGCAGCACGGCCGAACTGGAGCGGCAGGTCCGTGCCCAGCGGCTCGACATGGACTCGCTGAAACCCGTGCTGCCCGACTTTCTGCTGCAGCTCACGGCCGGACAGAACAATATCCTGAACAACTTTCTGCGCACGCGCCGCATGGCCTTCCGCCGCATGGAGATGCGCGGCGCGAACTGCGACTCGCTGCCGCTGGCCCTCGGCATGCGCGTCGAGGGGCTCACGACCGGCAATCTGCGCATCGACACCGTCGGCATGTCGCTGCGCCAGCAGGGACAACGGATGCGCTACGCCCTGCGGATGGCCAACGCTCCGGGGAATCTCGACCACGTGGCCGCCGCCGGACTCCGCGGCGATCTGGTCGGCAATACCGCCACGATGCACCTCTACCAGCGGGACCGCAGCGGTCGCGAGGGGTTGCGCTCGGGGCTCAACCTCACGTGGAACGACTCGCTCATACGGCTGAGCCTCGAACCCGACCCACAGTTTGGATTCGAACCCTGGAGCGTCAATCCCGGCAACTACCTCATCTACCGTTACGACCGGCAGCTGGAGGCCGATCTCGATCTGACACGCGGCTCGCAGCGCTTCGCCCTCCACTCGATCCCGGCCACGGCGCGCACGGCGGGCATCCGCCTCGTAATGGCCGGACTGGGCATCGGCTCGATGCTCGAACTGCTCCCCTCGGCACCGCCCGTCGACGGCCAACTGGGAGCCGATCTCTCGCTGGCGCTGGGGCGCGATACGCTGGCGCTGGGAGGCGACATTACGGTCGGCGGACTCGCCTACGACCGGCAGCCGTTCGGCGACCTGGCCCTCCGGGCCCGCTACGGACAGAGGCATGAACAGCGAGCCGACCTGCGTCTGGCCATCGACACGGCCGAGGTGCTTGCCGCCACGGCCTCCTACGATGCCGCGGCCCCCTCGCCGCTCGATGCGCGAATCGCCCTGCGGGAACTCCCGCTGCAGCGCTTCGACGCCTTCCTGCCCGCGGAGATGCTCCGCCTGACGGGCTCGCTCTCGGGCCGCCTGCAGGCCGAAGGCGCAATCGACGCTCCGCAGCTCGACGGACGCCTGCACTTTGCCGGCACGGAGCTCCGCGTGCCGATGATTGGCACCTCGTTCCGCCTCTCGGAGGATACGATCCGCTTCGACGAGAGCCGCCTGCGCTTCGACCGCTACGCCATCCTCGCCCCCAACCGCCAGCCGCTGACCATCGACGGCCAGATCGACCTCTCCGACCTGCAGCGCATGACGGCCGATCTGCGACTGCAGGCCTCGGATTTCCAGTTCGTAAATGTTCCCCGCCGGGAGCGTACGGAGGTCTACGGCCAGGCCTATCTCGACCTGAACACCTCGATCCGAGGGCCGATCGACGCGCTGGCCGTACGGGGTCGTGTCGCACTGCTCGGCGGCACGGACATCAACTACGTCATGCAGAGTTCGCCGCTCGAGGTCAAACAGCAGTCGCAGGACGTGGTCCGTTTCGTCTCGTTCGCCCAGATCGACAACCGCGAAGCCTTCGAGGAGCTGCCGCCCGTGCGAATCGGCGGCATGGACGTCGCCCTGAACATCGACATCAACAACGACGTCAAGGCCGCCGTCGACCTCTCGACCGACGGCAGCAACCGCATCGACCTGCGCGGCGGCGGGAACCTCTCCTTCACGATGAACCCGCTGGGCGACATGCGCCTCTCGGGCCGCTACCTGCTCACGGGCGGCACCGTGCAGTACAATCCGCCGGTCATCGCACAGAAGGCCTTCCGCATCCAGCCGGGCGGCTATGTCGAGTGGCTGGGCGACGTGGCCGACCCGTCGTTCAACATCACGGCCGTGGAGAGCGTCCGCGCCAACGTCTCGTCGGACGGCGAGAACTCCCGCGCGGTGAACTTCAACATCTCGATCAATATCCGCAACACGCTCACCGATCTGGCCATCAGCTTCGACCTCTCGGCTCCGGAGGACCTCACGATGCAGAACCAGCTCAACTCGCTGACGGCCGAACAGCGCGCCAACCAGGCGATGAACCTGCTGATCTACAACACCTACACCGGTCCGGGGACCTCGGCCCGCGTCAGCTCGGAGAATCCGCTCAACACCTTCATCCAGAAGGAGCTCAACCAGTGGGCGCAGAACAACCTGAAGGGGGTCGACCTCTCGTTCGGCATCGACTCCTACGGCCAGGACGACCCCAACGGCCAGCGCACGGACTACTCCTACCGGCTGTCGAAGAATCTCTTCAGCAACCGCATCCGGGCGGTCATCGGCGGCAAGTTCAGCACCGACAGCGACCCCTCGCAGAACCTCCGCGAGAATCTCATCGACGACATCTCGATCGAATACATGCTCGACAAACGCGACAACATGTATATCAAGCTCTTCCGCCACACGGGCTACGAGAGCATCCTCGAGGGTGAGATCACCGAAACCGGCGTCGGCTTCGTCATCCGCAAGCGTCTCTCGCGCCTGGGCGATCTTTTCCGCTCGTCGAAACCCCGCACGCCAAAACCCGAAAGCCATGAAGACGATCCTCAATAGCACGCTTGCCGCCCTGGCGGGGTTGCTCCTGCTGGCCGGCTGCTCCACCACGCGCCGCATCCCCGAGGGCGAAGTCCTCTACACGGGGGTCAAACGCCTGCGGATCCTGCCCGATTCGGGGGTCGTCCTCTCGTCGGCAGCCGAGGATGCCGCCCGCGAACCCCTCTCCGTGGCCCCGAACAACCCGCTCTACGCCCCCTGGGTGCGCACTCCCTTCCCGATCGGACTCTGGGCCTGGAACTACTGCTACACCCCGCGCGAAAAGGGATTCAAATACTGGTTCTACCGGCGGCTGGCCAAGGAGCCCGTTCTGATCTCGAAGGTCCAGCCCGGACTGCGCACCGAGGTGGCCGTACAGGCGCTCGAGAACTTCGGATACTTCGGCTCGCAGGTCTCCGACTCGCTGCGCTACCGCAAGCGGGGGCGCAAGGCCAAGGTCGACTATACGCTCCGCATCGCTCCGCCGTGGCACTACGGAGAGATCGCCTACCCGAAGGCCAACAGCACGATGCAGCCCCTGATCGACAGTCTCCAGCACACCTCGCCGCTCCGCCCCGGCGCGCAGTACAACCTCGACACGCTCACCGCCGAACGGCAACGCATCGCCTCGACGCTGCGCGCCAACGGCTACTACTATTTCCGTCCCGACTATCTGGAGTATCTGGCCGACACGACGCTCCACCCGCGAAGCGTCGCCCTGCGGCTCGCCCTCACGCCCAACCTGCCGCAGGCCGTGCTGCGCCCCTACCGTGTGGGGGATGTCACCGTGCGGCTGCGTAACCTGCGTCCGGGGCCCTTCGACACGCTGCGGATCCGCCGCGCCACGGTGATCGCTCAGCAGCCGATGAAGGTCCGCCCCCGGGTACTGAACCGCCTGCTGAGGCTTCGTCCCGGCGAGCTCTTCACGGTCGAGGCCCAGAACCAGACCCAGACCGAACTCAACAAACTGGGCATCTTCCGCTCGGTGAACCTTGCGGTCACACCGCTCGATTCGCTGCGCGGCGGGGATTCGCTCGACGTGGAGATCATCGCCCAGATGGACTCCCCGCTCGAGGTGGCGCTCGAAACCGACGTCACCTCCAAGTCGAACAGCTTCCTCGGACCGGGACTCGCCCTGACGCTGAGCCACAACAACCTCTTCCGCGGCGGCGAGCGTCTCGACGTCAAACTCAACGGCTCCTACGAGTGGCAGACCGGCAACAAGAACTCCGGAGGCCGCAGCTCGCGGCTCAACTCCTACGAACTGGGGCTCAATACGTCGCTTCACCTGCCGCGGCTGCTGCTGCCCGCACGCTGGGTGCGGCGGCTGCGTCCGGGCGGTACGACCACCTTCCAGCTGGGGGCCGATCTGATGAACCGTCCGCAGTTCTTCCATCTGGTGGCCTTCAGCGGATCGGCCGGCTATCGTTTCCAGAGTTCGCCCTACAGCCACCACGATCTGACGCTCTTCCGCCTGACCTACAACCGCCTGCTCCATACCACGGCGAGCTTCGACCAGACGATGGCCGAGAACCCCTCGATCGCCATGAGTTTCCGCAACCAGTTCGTCCCCTCGATCGGCTACACCTACACTTTCGACCGCAGCTACGGGCAGACGGGCGACCGACGCCTCTACTGGCAGAACAGCCTCACCGAAGCGGGGAACCTGCTCTCGGCCATACTCGGGGCCGCGGGTGAACACCATCCCCAGCGACTCTTCGACAATCAGTTTTCGCAGTTCGTCAAGGCGGTCAGCGAGGTGAAGTTCTACCGCCGCCTCGGACAGCGCAACAACTGGCTGGCAACGCGTCTGCTCGTCGGCGTGGGCTACGCCTACGGCAACTCCGAGGTGATGCCCTACAGCGAACAGTTCTACATCGGCGGAGCCAACAGCATCCGCGCCTTCACCGTGCGCTCGATCGGTCCGGGCAGCTACCGCCCGCCCGTCGACGACAGCAACGGTTACCTCGACCAGACGGGCGACTTCAAACTCGAAGCCAACGTCGAGCTGCGTTTCGGGATCATGGGACGTCTCAACGGCGCCCTCTTCCTCGATGCGGGGAACGTCTGGCTGCTGAAGGCGGACCCCAACCGTCCGGGAGCCGCCCTGCAGGGAAGCACCTTCTTCAACGACATTGCGCTCGGTACGGGATTCGGTCTGCGCTACGACATCAGCTATCTGGTCATCCGCGCCGACCTCGGCATCGGGCTCCACACCCCCTATCCGAACCCCGACAAGCGGGGCTACTACAACATCTCCAGTTTCAAGGACGGATTGGGATTCCACCTGGCCATCGGCTACCCCTTCTGACGGGGCCGCGCCGGGAGGAGATACCGCAAACAGATCGGGAAAACGCCCGGGACAGGGAGGAAAGAAACCGGACAGAGAACGTCTGATTGGGAGATCGGCCGGGGAGTCAGGCGAGGCACGTGGCGGCCGGGACGGGGCCGGAAAGGAGCCGGAGCCGAGAAGGAGCCGGAGCCGAGAAGGAGCCGGAAAGACGGAAACGGCAGGTCAGAACGGATAGCCGACGCCGAAGTTCAGCGCCGTATTCTTCCACTTGAAGTTGTGAATCCACCGCTCACCGGCCGGATTGTTCGGGTTGTGGAGCTGAATACCCCAGTCCAGACGCAGCACCGCAAACTTGATGTCGAAGCGCAGGCCCAATCCCGTATTGAATCCCAACTGCCGGTAGAACCGGTCGAAATGGAAGACCGCCTCGTCGGAGTATTCGGCCGGATTCTGGCGGATGTACCAGATGTTGCCCAGATCGAAGAAGGTGGCACCGTGGATCATGCCCCAGATCGGGAAACGCAGTTCGACGTTGGCCTCGAGTTTCACGTCACCCGTCTGCACGGGGTAGTCGTTGTGCGGATCGGGCACCGAGCCCTGTCCGAGCGTACGAGGCGTCCAGCCGCGCATGCCGTTGCTGCCGCCGCAATAAAACTGCCGGTCGAAGGGCACCGACTGCGAATTGCCGTAGGCCATGGCCACACCGCCGTAGAGATGGCCGACCAGCGCCGTCACATCGCCCAACATGATTTTGCGGCTGACGCTCAGGTCCGTACGGAAATATTGCGAATACTGGATTCCGAAGATCGTATAGTAATCCTTGCCGGCCGCCGGCGCGAAGAAGGCATGTTCGACGGCGTCGATCAGATTGCCCGCCGTCTCGGCATTGAAACGGATGGTCGTGGCGTTGCCGCCGAAATTCTTCCGCTGGTTGTTGTAGCTGTAGCTGAACGACAGGCCGCCGATGAACTGCGTCTGGAAACTGTTGATCAGGTATTTGTTCTGCGTGCTGCCCAGGAATTCGGGATCCACCGGGCGCGTCATGTCAATCACGTTGATGTCGACGGGACGCAGCGAGAAACTCGAATAGCGGTTGTTGGTCCACGAATAGGTCAGACCCGCACTCGACAGCGTGCGTGCATAGTAGGGGCGGTCCTGAAAATTCACCGCCACCTCGATCTTCGTCCGCGGCTGGTTGGCATTGCGGAAACGGCGCATGTGCCACGGCGCCAGGAAGCGCGGGAAGGTCAGACCCGCCGTGATCCCGAACTCCGTGGCCCGTTTTTTCCGGGCATCGGGGGCCTTCATGAACTCGTAGCCCGCGGCAAACGACACATCGAACGACTCCGCCCCGCGGAAGATGTTGCGGTTCTGGTAGCCCACCGTGGCCTTCAGCCCGTAGAAGCTCGACGTGGTGCTCCCCTCCACGTCGACCTTGACACTCTGACGCAGCGTCGGTGTACAGAGGATATTGCACGTCAGATACCCCTCACGCGTGTAGAGCATCTGCGTCGAATCGGCCGACGAACCGATGAAGGAGACGTAGTTGCTCGAATCGGCCGCCAGCGGCTGCTCCTCGAAGGCGATGCGCGTGCTCTTGAAGTAGCCCAGCGACATCAGATCGGCATAGGCCCGGTTGACGCGCGACGAATTGTAGACGTAGTTCGGGTAGAGGGGTACGGTTTGCCGCAGCACTCGCGGGCGCAGACTCGGACGCTTCTCGTAGATGATGTTCAGACCGCGGTAATCGAGCGTATCGAGACGCGAAAGGAGCGTCGTATCGTTGCGGATCTCCGTCGGATCGTAATCCGGGAAGATGTTGATCTTGCCCAGACGGTAGACCAGGTTGTTGTCCATGATGGCCTTGCCCCGGGCATCGTAACCCGCCAGATACTGCTTGATCACCACCTGCAGATCGACCTTGCGGTCCCCGCCCAGCGTATCGGCCAGATAGAGTATGTTGTTTACCGAGAAGTTGTAGTAACCCTGGTCGCGGAGATAGGCCGTGATCCGTTCGCGCTCGGCGTCGAGCACCGTGACGTCGTAGATCGCCCCCGGCCGCAGCAGCGTATGCACCGTGTCGGGCAGCACGATCTGCTCGAGGAACTTGTCGTGGAAGAGGTACGAGACCGAATCGATGCGGTAGGGAGCCCCCTGATGCGTGGAGTAGATCACCGTGGCGCGCTTGTGGCGCGAGGTGGTATCGATGCGGAACGAGGCCTGCGAATGGAAGAAGCCCTTCGAATCCATATAAACCTTCAGGTTTTCGGTGCTCTTCTTCACCAGACCTACGTCCAGCAGTTCGGGTGCCTGGCCGATCTTGCGTTTCCACTCGTTCCAGCGGTTCTCCTTCGCCGGATCGGCCTGTTCATAGAGCCAGACGTAGAAGTTGGTTCCCAGGAAGCGCTTGTTCGGCGTCTGGCGGATGTATTTCTCCAGCTCCGAGGCGGGGATCCGCTCCTTGCGGGGGGTCGAGCGGTCGGCCTCGATGCGCACCTTCTGCAGGAAGTAGCTTCCCTCGGGGATATGCCGCGTGACGCTGCAGGCCGAGCCGACAAAGCCCAGCACCGCAACAACCAGTATACGGCACAACCGACCCACCTGCAACGTGCGATGATCAGTGGTTGTTGAAGAAACCCTTCTCGCACAACAGGGCGAAATAGCTCTCCGAGATGGCCAGATTGTCCCGCCGCACGTAGCGCCGTTCGGTGAAGATACGGGCCAGATTCGGCAGACCGTTCTCCTCAAGGAGGCGTTTGGTCTGCTCCGACTCCTCGCGCTCGGCCCACAGTTCGTCGATCTCGGCCGCCGTGTAGTCGGTATACTTCTCGTAGTGGACCACGGCCTCCAGCGGCAGACGGTCGGTCAGTTCGGGCGATTCGTCGGGATAGCCCACGACGATCGTCGTCAGGGGGATCACCCCCTTCGGGAGTTCGAGAATCCGCGAGATGTCGCCCGCGGTATAGATCGTCGTACCGAGGATGCAGATTCCCAGACCGTGGCTCTCGGCCTCGATGCAGAAGTTCTGCGCAGCCAGCAGGGCATCGGTCGAGGCGTTCAGGAACCAGGCGAAATTGTCGTAGGCCGGATCGGCATCGCGCTGTTCGCACCACAGGGTGAAACGGTGGATATCGGCGCAAACCGTCACCAGACACGGGGCCTGAGTCACCATCGGCTGGTTGAAGTGACACGGAGCCAACTGCTCACGCAGCGCCTGATCACGGGAGACAACCAGCGAATAGAGCTGCATGTTGCCGCACGTCGAGGCGCGGGTAGCCGCTTCGAGACAGTCGCGCAACACCTCCGCAGGGATGGGTGTCGGCCGGAATTTTCGGATGGAACGATGCTTGAACAGCACGTTTTTCATAGAGTTGACGGATTAAAATTCTTCTTTCCAAACCAATCGGCCGCACCTTGCATCAATTCGGGGCCGATTTTTTCACAAAAGTAGCAAAACTTTTAGAAGTTTTACTATTTTTGCCAGAGAGAAACCTTCGTCCGTGAGGGGCCGGAAATACCTGCGGCCGAAGATGCTGCTCCAAAACAACCGATGAGGTGCTGACTGAATTTGCCAAATACGAAGGGGCCGGAAACGACTTCATCCTGATCGACAACCGCGAAGGGCTCTTCACCCCCGATCCGGCGTTGATCGCACGACTGTGCGACCGCCATTTCGGAATCGGAGCCGACGGTCTGATGACCCTTGCGCGCAATGCCGAAATCGACTGCTCGATGCGCTACTACAACGCCGACGGTTCCGAGGGCGAGATGTGCGGCAACGGAGCCCGCTGTTTCACCCTCTTCGCCGAGCATCTCGGCATCGGCGGCGAAACCAAGTTCTTCGATGCCGCCGACGGGCTGCACATCGCCCGGATCCACCGGACCAAGGGCTTCTTCGGCGAAATCGAACTCGGCATGATTGCCGTGCGCGAGATCCGCACGGGCGACAACTGGTGGTTCCTCAATACGGGGGTTCCCCACTACGTGGAGTTTGTCGACGATCTTGAGGCGGTCGATGTCGTTTCCCGCGGCCGCGCCATCCGCTACGATTCGGCCCGATTCCCGCAGGGCACGAACGTCAATTTCGTCCAGGTTACCGGTACGGGCGCCCTCAGCGTCCGCACCTACGAACGCGGCGTCGAGGACGAAACGCTCGCCTGCGGAACCGGAGTCACGGCAGCCGCCATCATCACCAACTTCGCCCTGCAACACGACACGCACCACTACCGCATCACGGTCCGCGGCGGTCAACTCTCGGTCCGTTTCACCCACGAAGCACACACGCAAACCTATACGGACATCCGTCTGACAGGGCCTGCACGCCGGGTCTTCGGCGGCACGTTCGAAAGCGAAAATTTCTAAATTCCAACCATTCCCATTTCCCATCCCATGAAAACACAAAAGGGAATCCGTGAACACGACACGGATGAACTTCGCAAGGCCAAACGCCTCGAACCGCTCCGCAAGAGCGGTAAGGAACGTCACACGCTCTACAGCCAGTACGAAGAGGAGGATGACGAGGAGGATTACCGTTCCTATGCCAGACGTGAATCCGCCCTCGACTATCTCGATGACGAAGAAGAGGAATAACCCACTGAACCGATGATCGAAAAATTCATCATGGCGGGGTCCACGCCCCTGCACATCTGCGCCTCCCAAAAGGGCGACCGATGCATAGTCCTGCTGCACGGATACCTGGAATCGATGCTAGTCTGGGAGGACTTCGTACCTTATCTGTACAAGGAGGTGCGGGTCGTGACACTCGACCTGCCGGGACACGGCATCTCGGTCGTACAGGGCGAGAAGCATTCGATGGAGTTTCTGGCCGATACGGTGGCCGATGCGCTGAAGGCGCTGGGAATCCCGCGCTGCACCCTTGTCGGCCACTCGATGGGCGGCTACGTGGCGCTGGCCTTCTGCGAACGTCACCCGGAGATGCTTGACGGCCTGGTGCTGCTGAGCTCCACCCCGAATCCCGACAGCCCGGAAAAGGCCGAAAACCGGCGCCGGGAGATAGCCCTTGTCCGTGCCGGACGCAAGGAGCTGCTGGCCCGTGTGGCACCGGCGGCAGGCTTTGCCGAGGAGAACCGCGACCGGATGAAGGACTACATCGAGGATCTGACCGAGCAGGTCTTCATCACCGAGGACGACGGTATCGTGGCCCTGCTCAACGGCATGATCGACCGCAAGGATCAGAACGAAATGCTGCGGCAAACGAAAGTACCGGTCCTTTTTATCCTCGGTCGCAAGGATAACTACATTCCCCTGGAGGTCGCCGAGAAGATGGTTGCCGACCACCCCGAAGCCCGAGTCGTCTGGCTCGAACATGCGGGGCACATGGGCTTTCTCGAGGAGCCCGAAGCGACGGCCCAGGCCCTGCTTGACTTTGTTAAAACCGAAAAATAATCCGACAACACCTCACTCTCTTTTCAAGACGGGGAAGATCATCTTTCCCGTCTTTTCTTTTGCCGTACGCCATAAATGACCGGCCGCCTTTCCCTGCAGCCCTCAAGGAAGATTCACCATAAGGGCCGTTACAAACCGAGAATTTCCGAGCCACCGACCACTTCACTCCTTGCAGCCCACACCTATTCCCGCCGCCCGGGAGCATCGCGCCCGCCGGACCTGGTTTGTCAGCCGTTCACAGCGGAGGGGTTCCGGAAGTGGTTCGTTGCAGGGCACAAAAAAAGGTCAGACCTTACGATCTGACCTTGAAGAGGCGGCTACCTACTCTCCCACGGG